>DDOT01000089.1 GCA_002341815.1 Thiobacillus sp. UBA2487
CCCTGTTGGTTGCAACAAGTGCATGGTACGACAGTGGTAACGGCTGATCATTTGCACACGGTGATGGCTGCCGATGCATCGGTCGCTGTACGGCAAGATACCGTTTGTGCGGTATTAACCGCCGATTGTTTGCCGGTATTGCTGTGTGACGACAAGGCTCAAGTGGTGGCGGCAGCGCATGCCGGTTGGCGTGGTTTGCTGGCAGGGGGGCTGGAACAGACATTGGTCAGTATGTCAGTCAATCCTCACCACGTTTTGGCGTGGATCGGACCGGGAATTGGCGCAGAGGATTACGAAGTGGGCGATGACGTGCGGCAGGCGTTTGTGCAGGATCTGCCGGAGGCTATATCCGCGTTTCGTGCGCGCCCAAATGGTAAATGGTTGGCTGATATGCCGCTGCTGGCTGGTTTGCGCTTGAATCGGGCTGGCGTGTCGCGCGTTTATGGGGGTGAGTGGAGCACATATGCTGATCCCGAACGATTTTATTCGTATCGGCGAGATGGCGTCACCGGACGTATGGCAAGCCTGATTTGGTTAAGCGGTGATAACCATTCGCCTGATTTTTCAGGCTTGCTCGTTGGTTGATGAGTCCTTAATGCGTTTACGCAGGCGACGGGTGGCCGTGTTAAGAAGATAATACAGTAATCCGAGCGCCGCACCGCCAAAAACGGTGATGGCGATGCCATCCGCCAAATTGGGTGACGTAATGACCATCATGAGCCAAATATAGAATACTGCGATAAAGATGATATACATGGAGATCCAATGACAACAGGTGCTACACAACGTCCGTCTACCGTGGGGTTTGTTTCTTTGGGTTGTCCCAAAGCCACGTCGGACTCAGAGCGAATTTTGACGCAATTACGCGCAGAAGGCTACTTGATTGCTGCCGATTATGCCGGTTCTGATCTGGTGGTGGTGAATACCTGCGGATTTATTGATGCCGCAGTGGAAGAATCGCTGGAAGCCATTGGTGAGGCACTGGCAGAAAATGGCAAAGTAATTGTGACAGGATGCCTGGGTGCGAAAGGNNAGGAGAGGTGGTGAAGACTGCCCATCCAGCAGTGTTGGCGGTTACCGGCCCACACGATGCCGATGCGGTCATGCAGGCAGTTCACCAGCACTTGCCACGCGCACATGACCCTCATTTCGATTTGGTGCCACCACAAGGCATCCGCTTGACACCGCCGCATTATGCGTATTTGAAAATTTCGGAAGGCTGTAACCACCGTTGCAGTTTTTGCATTATTCCCTCATTGCGTGGCGATCTGGTGAGTCGTCCCATTGGCGAGGTGATGCAAGAAGCCGAGCGTTTGGTCGATGCGGGTGTGCGCGAACTGCTGGTTATTTCGCAAGATACCAGTGCGTATGGGGTTGATGTGCGTTATCGCACCGGATTTTGGCAAGGCCGACCCATTAAAACGCGGATGACAGAATTGGTGTCGGCGTTGGCAGAATTGGATGTTTGGGTGCGTTTGCATTATGTGTATCCGTATCCACATGTGGACGAGGTGATTCCGTTGATGGCGGAAGGCAAAATCTTGCCTTATCTGGATATTCCGTTTCAACATGCCAGTCCGCGCATTTTGCAAGCCATGAAACGGCCGGCANNGCGGCTGAAAACCCCTTGGCGCGCATTAAGGCGTGGCGTGCGGCTTGTCCCGATTTGGTGATACGCTCGACGTTTATTACCGGCTTTCCTGGGGAAACCGAGGCGGATTTTCAAATGCTGCTGGATTTTTTGCAAGAAGCGCAGCTGGATCGCGTTGGGTGTTTTCCTTATTCATCGGTGGACGGGGCGGCAGCCAATGCATTACCAAATCCGGTGCCGGAAGAGTTGCGCCAAGAGCGGCGCGACCGGTTGATGTCGTTGCAGGCCGATATCAGCGCTGAGCGGTTGGCAGCACGCATCGGGCAATCATTAACGGTGTTGGTAGATGAAATTACCGATGACGCGATTATTGCGCGCAGCTACGCTGATGCACCTGAAATTGACGGCGTGGTGATTATTGAAAACGATATTGATGATGTGGCAGTCGGCGATATGCTGACAGTCACCGTCGTGGATAGCGGCGAATACGATTTGTGGGCGGAGTTATCTGACGCATGAACGAATGCTGGCCAGACAATTTAACCCGATCGTATCATCAATCAATGCGCGCCCTCACTTGCGTTGCCTATTGAAATTTTATTCAATTGGGCGTGGGAATAGCGATGTCACGCTTTCATAAAATGCCACTCTCTGTAACAAAATTTTGCGTTATCCTCACGCTAATTCATGAAAAGAGCGGGTAAATTGAACGGAGCGGGGTGTGACGGGGTTTTGGCTTTGGTTACGAGGAAACAAAGCCACGCGGGGCTCTGGTGACATGGCTGGTCTGTCCATCCGGGCCATAGATGTCGTTATTGTGTCCGGACAACACGTTGAGAGCGCTTCGGAATCTGCCGAGTTGCGAATTGATCAGCAGACCATTGGTGTTGTTAAGACGCTGCGCTGATTCGACTTGCTTAAGCAACCGCTGCCACAGTTGCGCTACTGGTTCGTCGGGTTGTTGTTGCAGTAAATCCTGCATGCCATCTTCGTTCGACGGGAAACCGGCTTCCGCCAGCATGATATGGCGTTGACTGGCCAATTCGGCCAATCGAGCAATATGACGCGCTTTTTGGTCAATGATTGCGCGCATATCGGCCAGTTGTGCGTGAACCAACAGGTGTTGTTCGTTCTGAATGAGACCAAGCAATGCATCCACCACCTGAACTTCCTGTTCAAGGTTTTGGCACAATGGTCCAACCAGATCGTTCATGCCTGATTGCCGCTCGCCAGAAGTCCACGCACCGAGTTGATCAGTTCGTTGGCAACCTTGCTGGTGTCAACACTGAACTGCCCGTTGGCGATGGCCTGGCGGATCGAATCAACCTTTTGCGCGTCAAACGTGCTGGTGCCGGCAATGGTTGACTGTAAAGCCTGCAAGGGCGCTGACGTTGACGCAACGCTATCGCCACTGCTTGGACTGGTGGTGGCTGGTGCTGATGGTGCTGATGGTGCACGAGACTTGCTGGCCGAACCGCCGCCAACCGACAGGTTGGATACGTTCTTGATAGAGTCTGTGATCTTCATGATGTATTCTCTAAACGGTCTTCCCGGAATGCCGGGTCACAGCTTCTATTTCGGCAGGTTTTTATGAAACTTTAGCCGGATTGGTGTTTTTGTCAGAAATTATCGTACAGTACCGAACCCGATTTGTTCATGCACCGATTGGCTCAATGGGTGAGGACTTGCCCATCTGCACGCGCGGTGCCGGTGATGACCTGTCCGTTGGGCATACGGACTTGAACGGATTGTCCGTCACTGGCTGCATTGATGGCACGCCCCTGGTTGCTGATTTCAAAGCCGTGTCCTTCAGACACGACATCCACCACTTGTCCGGCATCAATCACATTGCGATCATGCAGTTGACTGGCGCGCAACGGTGCGCCTGCGGATAATGATGTGGTCATGATTTTGCCACGCGCCTGTGCCGGGTCGGTCAGGATATCCGGGGGGAGTCGTGTGAGTTCGCCGGTGGCGGTGGTAAGGGTGGTGGGATCGACGGGTTGCCCGCGTGTCAGGGGGCGGGTGCTGATGATGTAATGACCTTCAACGGTGATGTCGATGTCCAGATAGATCGTCCACGGTTTGGGAGCGCTACAGCGCACCCCGACCATGCTGCGGCCCCATAATTTGCTGCTGGGGGGAAGAAAAAACTCGGGTTGCGGGCAGGGGGTCAGGTGAAGCCGACTATCCGGTGGCGCGACTTGAATTTGCACTGTACCAGGCAGGCCGACCGTTTGCTGTTGTAGATAGTGTGTGGCCAGTGGCACCAACGCGGCAAATTCGTCGCCACATACATCTTGGCTGGACAAGAGAGCTGCGCCGACAAGCACGATCAATAGGGTATTCAGATTGTGATGCAGTGATTTTACAGACGGAAGCAACATAAGCTCATTTTTCAAATTCATGAACAGGACGAAGAAACCCGGTTTGTTTCGCGATTCGATTTTCGGCTTGTCGAGTATCATGGTCAACAGGAAATATGAATTTGGGGTAAAAAATGGGGCCGTTAGATAACAGCATGCGCTTTCAGGAAACCGTGATCGCCTTACGCGAATCGCGGCAACAGGTGCTGGCATCGAATATTGCCAACGCGGATACCCCCGGTTATAAGGCCCGTGATTTTGATTTCTCATCTGCATTGCAACAGGCATTGGCCTCGGGACAGAACCAGGGCATCAGCGGTTCGCAAGCTGGCGCGCTGTCACCCGGTTTGCTGTATCGGGTGCCCACGCAGGCCAGTTTGAATGGCAATACGGTAGATGTTGATGCAGAGCGGAATGAATCGACGGACAATGCATTGCGTTACGAGGCCAGCCTGACCATGATTACGTCACAAATCAAAGAGATGTTGGCCGCCATTCAGGGGTAATGCATCATGTCCTTATTCAATATTTTTGGGGTGGCCGGTTCAGCGATGGCGGCTCAGTCGGAGCGCCTGAATGTGGTGGCCAGTAATCTGGCTAACGCAGACAGTGCCACCAGCAGTACGGGACAGGTTTATCGGGCAAAACAAGTGGTGTTCGAAGCAACACCACAGGGTCAATCGGGTGCGGTTGGGGTGAAGGTGCAGCAGGTAGTAGAAGATCCATCGCCACCGCGCATGGTGTATGACCCTAACAATCCATTGGCGGATGACAAAGGGTATGTGGCAATGCCCAATGTCAATCCGGTTGAGGAAATGGTCAACATGATTTCGGCATCCAGGGCGTATCAAACCGATGTGGATGTCATGAATGCGGCCAAAACCATGTTGCAAAAAGCATTGACCATCGGTCAGTGATCACGGAGAGCGTAAATCATGACAACCACCAGTAATGTCAGCAATCCGGTCAGTAATTCGTTGCTGACCGCCATGAACGGCACATCTGCCACCAGCAGCGGTTCGGCTACTGCATCGGGCAGCAGCGTCAGCGCCATGCAAAGTCAATTTATGAATTTATTGGTGACGCAGTTAAAAAATCAGGATCCGCTCAATCCGATGAATAATACCCAAATCACCAGTCAGTTGGCGCAATTGTCCACCGTACAGGGTGTTCAACAGTTGAATTCCACCTTGACCAGCTTGATGAGCAGTTATCAGGCATCGCAAAGTCTGCAGGCCAGCAACATGATCGGTCACAATGTGTTGGCGAACGGTTCAACGCTGTCTTACTCTGGTTCGGCGACCAATTTTGGTGTGAATCTCGCATCGGCAGCTGACAGTGTATCGGTTAATCTGGTGAATTCAAGCGGTCAAGTGGTTGATTCAATGAATTTGGGCGCGCAGCCCGGCGGTGTGATTCCTTTGCAGTGGAGTGGTGCGAATACCAGCGGTCAATCTGTGCCAACCGGTAATTACACAATTCAGGTCACCGCAACGGCTTCGGGGAAAAGTGTATCGGCCCAGCCGCTGGTGTATGGGCAGGTGACCAGTGTGTTGACCGGCGCCAATGGTGCTCAATTAGAAGTCAGCGGTTTGGGAACGGTAGGATTGTCAACCGTGGCCCAGGTGTTTTGATAAACGGGCTTGAAGAGGAGATTAACATGGGCTATGGAACAGCGCTGAGCGGGTTAGGTGCGGCCTCGCAAGATCTGGATGTCATTGGCAATAACGTCGCCAATGCCGGTACCGTGGGCTTCAAGCAGTCGACGATTGATTTTGCAGATGTGTACGCCAATTCAATGGCTACCAACACGTCAATGCAAATTGGAACCGGCACCAAAGTGGCGCAAGTGGCGCAGAATTTTTCTCAAGGCACCATTACGTCCGATAACAATCCGCTGGATGTGGCAATCAATGGCGAAGGCTTCTTTCGCATGGACAGCAGCGGTACCGTGACGTATACGCGTAATGGCCAGTTTCAATTGGATAAAAACGGTTACGTTGTGAATGCAAACGGCGATAAACTGACCGGCTATGCAGTGGGTAGTGGTGGCACGATTTCAACAGGTGCACTGTCGGATTTGCAGATTAACACGGCCAATATGTCACCTAAGGCAACCAGTACGTTGACCAATGGTTTAAATTTGAATTCTACCAGTACGGCGCCCGTCAATGCGTTTAGTCCGTCAGATCCCACCAGCTACAATAACAGTACCTCGGCTACTATTTATGACAGCCTGGGTAACCCCCATACATTGCAAACCTTTTATTCTGTTTTGCCGTCCATCAGTGTGAGTAACGGCACCAACACCGGTACCGGGGCGTTAACCACCACGGTTGCCAATCCGTCCCAGTTAGCGGCCGGCCAGACGTATACCTTGGTGAATAACGGGACAGCCGCAGCACCCTCTTTTTCATTGAATTCTTCAACCGGTACCGCATTGGTGACCGGGATAACGACGTTTCCTTACACCGTTTCGTCAACCACCATTCCAGGCGGCATTACATTGAATATGAGTGGAACGCCGGCTGCCAACGATTCGTTTACCCTGAATACCAATCCACAAAACTCATGGCATGTCTATGCCACATTGGATGGTTCGGCTATCAATGGCACTAACCCGGTGACCACACCGGTGACCACGTTGACGTTTTCATCATCTGGTGCACTGACCTCGACCACACCAACCTCGTTGAGTTTGTTGATGAATGATGGCTCAACGACCCCACAAACGGTAAGTCTGGCGTATACCGGCTCCACCCAATATGGCTCGACTTTCAGTGTGAATGCGCAGTCACAGAATGGCTATGCCGCCGGACAATTGAGTAATTTCAGTATCGGTCAAGATGGCACCATCACCGGTAATTACACCAATACGCAAACGGCTGTACTGGGCCAAGTGGCGTTGGCGAATTTTACTGACCCTAACGGATTGCAATCATTGGGTAATAATCAGTGGGTGTCGACCTCAGTGTCGGGGCAAGCCTTGGTCGGTGTGCCGGGTAGTTCTTCATTGGGGGTGTTGCAATCATCGGCAACTGAGGGATCAAATGTGGATTTGACCAGTCAGTTGGTAAACATGATTACCGCGCAACGTGATTATCAAGCCAACGCGCAAACCATCAAGACCGAAGAAGCGCTGACCCAGACCTTGATTAATCTGCGTTAATAAATTGGGGGTGTGATACATGGACGGGTTGATTTATACCGCAATGACCGGTGCCAAGCAAATCATGAACCAGCAGGCAACGGCAGCCAACAATCTGGCTAATGTGTCGACGACCGGGTTTCGTGAACAGTACGATAGTTTTCGTGCGGTACCGGTAATTGGTGGTGGCGGCGACCCAACTCGCACCTACGTTGTTGATTCAACGGTAGGAAACAATTTTTCAGCCGGTCCCGTCGAACAAACCGGCAACAATCTGGATATTGCGATTCAGAGCAGTGGCTGGATTGCGGTGGATATGGGAAACGGTACGGAAGGCTATACCCGAAATGGCAGTTTGAAAATCAGTGCCAATGGCGAATTGCAAACCTGGGACGGGCATACCGTACAAGGTGCCAATGGGCCGATTACCGTTCCGCCGGGTGAAAATGTGCAGATCGGTAGCGATGGAACAGTGTCCAGTATGCCGCAAACCGGGGTGTTGTCATCGGTGAACGTGCTCGGGCAGATCAAGTTGGTTAATCCACCGGCCAATACCTTGACTCATGGCGATGATGGTTATTTTCGCTTGATTAACGGTAGTTCGGCAGATGCCGATCCAACAGTGAAAGTGGTGTCCGGTGCGCTGGAAGGCAGTAATGTCAATGCGGTATCGGCCATGGTAAACATCATTAATTTAAGTCAACAGTTCAATATGCAAATGAAGCTGCTGACCAATGCGGAAAACAATGACAGCAAAGCCAGTCAATTTATGACATTGGCTTGATATGCTGACTGAATCGAGGAGAACGCCATGATCCGTTCATTATGGATTGCCAGAACCGGTATGGACGCCCAGCAAACCCAGCTGGATGTCATTTCCAATAATCTGGCCAACGTCAGTACCAATGGCTTTAAAGCCCAGCGTACCGTATTTGCTGATTTGTTATACCAGACAGAAATGCAACCGGGCGGGCAATCAACGCAACAAACCCAGTTGCCGTCCGGTTTACAGATTGGTACGGGTGTACAACCGGTGGCAACCGAACGTATTTTAACGCAAGGCAACTTGCAACAAACCAGCAATCCGACAGATATGGCGATTCAAGGGGCCGGCTATTTTCAAATTGGTTTGCCGGATGGAACAACCGGGTATACCCGGGACGGATCATTTCAAATCAATAATCAGGGCCAGTTGGTGAACGCATTGGGTTATCCATTGCAACCGCCGATTACCATTCCACAAAATGCCTTGAGTGTAACCGTAGGTCTGGATGGAACGGTGTCCATTACCCAGCCCGGCTCATCCAACACAACGCAAATCGGTTCTGTGCAATTGGCCACATTTATTAACCCGGGTGGTTTGCAAAGCAATGGCGGCAATATTTTTCTGGAAACAGCATCATCAGGTGCTCCCAGCACCAATACCCCAGGAACGAATGGTGCGGGCTCGATCAATCAGGGTTATGTTGAAACGTCCAACGTTAATGTGGCGGAAGAGTTGGTGAACATGATTGAAACCCAGCGGGCTTACGAAATGGACAGTAAAGCGATCACGACTTCCGATCAGATGTTGCAAGCGCTGACCCAGATCAGTTGATGAAAGGGTGGGTATCATGAGCATCATATCGGGCAAGATCAAGCAAGGGCAGATGATTGGCCTGGTTTGTTTGGTTGCTTGTCTTGCCGGCTGTGCGGTAACGCCCAGTACGGTGACCAAGCAACCAACCAGCAAGATTCACTCATCCTTGCCGCCAGCACCAGCCAATGGTTCGATATACCAAGCGGCCAGCTTCCGTCCGTTGTTTGAGGATATTCGCGCGCATCGGGTGGGAGATGTGTTGACGATTGCAATCAGTGAGACCACTAATGCCAGCAAAACGGCATCGTCTTCCGGCAGCAAGTCGGGCAGTGTGGCGGCAGCCATTCCCACTATCGTAGGTTTGCCGTTGAAGACCTTGCAAGGCACCAATGTCCAAGGTAGTACTGCCAACAAATCGGCCACGACAGACGCTCTGAGCTCTGCCAACACCTTTATCAGCACAATTACCGTGGAAGTAACTGCCGTGCGACCGGACGGTAATCTGGAAGTGGCGGNNGCGGGCGAAAAACAGGTGGCGCTGGACAGTGGTATTGAATATATTCGTTTTTCCGGGGTGGTTAATCCCGATACCATTCAAAGTGGCGATATGGTGTCATCAACCCAAGTGGCGGATGCTCGGGTGGAATACCGAACCGACAGCCGCATTGATGGCGCCGGATTGATGTCGTCCTTGGCACGATTTTTCCAGAGTGTCGCCCCTTTTTGATGAATGGAGAATTTGTCATGAAACGACTGGTCATGGTGTGGATCGTGTGCTGCGTGCTGGGTATATCGCCATGGGCGCGCGCGGATCGCTTGCTGGACATTGCCAGTATTCAGGGTGTGCGGGATAACCAGTTGGTGGGGTATGGTCTGGTGATGGGGCTGGATGGCACTGGCGATCAAACCGTACAAACCCCGTTTACCGTGCAAAGTTTGAGTGACATGCTGGCCCGCATGGGCGTTAGTTTGCCAGCGGCTTCGCTCACCACTACCATGCTGAAAAACGTGGCAGCGGTGATGGTGACTGCCGATTTGCCGGCATTTGCCCAACCCGGTCAGAAGCTCGATGTTACCGTGTCTTCGATTGGTAATGCCAAAAGCTTGACGGGTGGCACGTTGGTCATGACGCCGTTAAAAGGCGCTGATGGCAATGTGTACGCTATGGCACAGGGTAACTTGATTGTTGGTGGGGTAGGGGCGTCGGCCAATGGTTCCAAAGTACAGGTGAATCATTTGACGGTTGGTCGGATTACCGAAGGCGCAACTGTTGAGCGCAGTGTACCCGATGCATTAACCCAAGGTAGCGATATTCGTCTGGAATTGAAACAAACCGATTTTGCAACCGCCACACGGGTAGTAAATGCAATCAATCAGCGTTTTGGCATGCCGTTGGCGTCGGCGGTCGACGGGCGGGTGATTCGGGTAACTGCGCCCATGGATGCGAATGGTCGGGTGGATTTCTTGGGTGTTTTGCAAGGCATGGAGGTTACACCAGCGGCTGAAAGCGCCCGGGTAATCATCAACGCGCGCACCGGATCGGTGGTGATGAACCAAATGGTGACGCTGGAACCTTGTGCGATATCACATGGCAATTTAACGGTAACGATAAAAACCACTCCCGATGTTAGCCAACCGGCGCCATTAAGTAATGGCAAAACCAAAACCACGGCCACGTCTGAGGTGTCGGTGCAAGCTGAGCCCGGCGCGGTGGCCTACTTGAAGGGCGGGGCCAGTTTGGCCGATGTGGTGCATGCCTTGAATTCGGTCGGTGCGACACCACAAGACTTGTTGTCAATTCTGCAAGCCATGAAATCAGCTGGCGCGTTGCATGCCGAGCTGGATGTGATCTAACGAGGCCGATGATGGATGCCATGGATACCGGACAAGCGCTGGCAGCCGATGCACAAGGCAGTACTGCTGCCTTGCGGCGAATGGTGAACCAGAACTCACCGGATGTCCTCAAAAAAGTCGCGCATCAATTTGAATCGCTGTTTACCGAAATGATGCTGAAAAGCATGCGGGATGCCACTCCGCAAGACGGCATTCTGGATAGCAACGCCACCCGCATGTATACATCGATGCTGGATCAGCAACTCAGTCAAACCTTGGCTAATCGTGGTATCGGGCTGGCAGATATGCTGGTGCGTCAATTGTCGCCAACGGTAAAGCCGGCTGCCGGACGTGCATTTCCGGCGACCAATCCTTGGGGTATTAAGCCTGTGAGCGGTCAGCAGGCGGTCCAGGCAGGATTGTCGCCGTCTGATGCGACAACAAGTTCAGCGGCAAGCGGGGGGGCGCTTACACCGACAAGCGGGTTGGTTAAAACATTCAAAGCCGGCATGGCGCCACATGCAGCAGCGGCCAGTGCAAAAACCGGCATTCCGGCAAGCTTTATGTTGGGACAAGCCGCACTTGAAAGCGGTTGGGGTAGTCACGAGGTGGTATCTACCAAAGGCCAGCGTAGTCATAACCTGTTTGGCATAAAAGCCGGCGCGAATTGGCATGGTAAGACCGTGGTGGCGCAGACTACCGAATATGTGAATGGTGTGGCGCAGCACGTATTGGCCAAATTTCGTGCATATGACAGTTATGCCGACAGTTTTGCCGATTACGCCAACCTGTTGACCAGCAATCCGCGTTTCCACAAGGCGTTGGCCAACGCGCAAACGCCAGAACAATTTGCACGAGGTTTGCAGCAAGCGGGTTATGCAACGGACCCGAATTATGCCGCTAAATTGGTGCGCGTGATTCAGCAAGCGATGTTGGGTTAAAGTTATGCCCATATCAACCGATAAGCTAGTCAGATGTCCGGAGGAATAAGTCATGGGGTTGTCTGACGTACTGAATATAGGCCAAAGCGCGCTGGCGGCAGCACAAATCGGCTTGCAAGTGACGGGCAACAATATTGCCAATGCGTCAACGCCGGGTTATTCGCGCGAACTGGCTATGCAAACCGAGTCCCAACCGCAAGGCTTTGGTTATGGATTCGTCGGTAGCGGTGTCACGGTATCGACCGTGCAACGTATGTATTCGTCATTTGCCACGCAGCAAGTCAACTCGGCGCAAGCCAGTTCCAGCAATCTCACCACGTATTACAACCAGTTGCAGCAGGTGGATAATATGTTGGGAGATACAACCAGCGGATTGTCGCCCACCATGCAGAGTTTTTTTGCTGGTGTGCAGACCATGGCGTCCAATCCGGCGTCGTTGGCTTCACGACAGGCTATGTTGTCGGATGCACAAACCCTGGCTTCGCAAGTGCAGGGCATGGGCTCACAAATTGATCAGTTGGCGCAAGGCGTTAATACGCAAATTCAGACCAGCGTCAATTCGATTAACAGTATCGCCAGTCAGATTGCTCAGTTGAATACGGATATTGTTAATTCGCAGGCTTCTGCTGCCAATCAACCTGCAAACAGTTTGCTTGATCAACGCGACCAATTGGTTAATCAACTCAATCAGCAAGTCTCAGCCAGCGTGGTGTCGGATGGTAATGGCAATTACAATATTTTTATTGGTAATGGCCAAGCCCTGGTTGTGGGCGGCTCGACTTACAATTTATCGGTTGCACAGTCCAATCTGGATCCAACCCAGTTGGCAGTCGCGTATACCGCCAACAATAAAACCACCACATTACCGGATTCGGCATTAACGGGCGGTCAGTTGGGTGGTATTTTGGCGTTTCGTGATCAATCGCTAAACAGCGCGCAAAACCAACTGGGTTTGCTGGCGCTTAACATTGGAACGCAATTCAATAATCAGCAAGCGCTTGGCGTGGATTTGAACGGTAAGCAGGGAGCCCCTTTGTTTACGGTAGGTTCGCCGACGGTTACGTCTGCCAGCAGCAATTCGGGTACGGGAGCGCTGGCGGCCAGTATCAGCGATCCAACGCAGCTAACCGGGCAGGATTATCAGTTGACCAACAACAACGGTACCTATGTGCTGAGCACAACCACAGGGAGTACCGTGGCCACGTTTACATCATTTCCGCAGACTGTTGCCGGACTGACGTTAAATATGAGTGGTGCACCGCAAAATGGCGATCGTTTTCTGATTCGTCCGACCGCCAACAGTGC
Source organism: Thiobacillus sp. UBA2487 (assembly GCA_002341815.1). Classification (GTDB taxonomy): domain Bacteria; phylum Pseudomonadota; class Gammaproteobacteria; order Burkholderiales; family Sulfuriferulaceae; genus Sulfuriferula. The sequence goes on from DDOT01000089.1 coordinate 12,764, forward strand.
GGACCAGTTTTCTGTTGCCTTGACAAATCCGGCCGGCATTGCGGCTGCCGTGCCGATAACGACCGCGACAGTGGCAGATAATCTGGTGCTTTCTGCCGTCGGTAGTGGCAATTCAGGTAGTGGGATAATCAGTCAGGTGCAATCCGGCAGCAATCCTGCATCGCCATTAACCGCGCCGGTGACACTGACCTACAACAGCGGTTCTCCCGCTACATTGACTGGCTTTCCAACCAATCAACCGGTAACCGTGACGACACCATCCGGCACCACCACGTCTTATGCGGCAGGTCAACCGGTGCCTTATACCGATGGCAGCAGTATCAGTTTTCAAGGGTTGAGTTTTACCATCAGTGGTACACCCCATGCAGGCGATACGTTTACATTAACTAATGGCGGCACCGGCACTATCAGCGCAGGCAGTGTGAGTTCGGCTTATTTTGCGGCACCCATTACCACCCCCATCACGCTAACGTATAACGCTGCAACGGGCGCATTGAGTGGTTTTCCCGCAGCGGATGCGGTGGCGGTTACCCAAAACGGCAGTACCACGACCTATCCGGCCGGCACCAATGTGCCGTATAGTCCGGGAGCGACCCTCAGCTTTGGCGGAATGAGCGTTTCGATTAGCGGAACGTTGGTCAATAATGACACCTTTACCATTTCACCCAACACAGCGGTATCCGGGGATAATCGTAATGCGTTGCTCATGGGGCAGTTGCAGAATCAAAAAAACATACAGGCATCGTCGGGTAATGCAAGTACGTTTAGTGGCTATTACGCCAGCTTGATGAGCAGCGTGGCCAGCAAAACCAGTGAGTTGAGCGTTACCAGTACATCCGAATCAAACGTATTGAAAAATTGGCAGCAAACGCAGCAATCGGTATCTGGTGTAAACCTGAACGAAGAAGCCAATAATTTGTTGCAATATCAACAAGCGTACCAGGCTGCCGGCAAGTTGATGCAGATTGCCAGCCAGTTGTTTAATACGCTGCTCAGTGTAAGCACGTGAGGGATATCGTATGCGTATCAGTACATCCAGTATTTATTCGCAAGGCGGCAGCCAGATTAGCTACTTGCAAAATCAGGTGACGACCAGTCAGGAAAAGATATCGTCCGGTTATAACTTTTTGTCGCCCGCTGATAACCCGGTGAGTGCTTCTGAGGCGCTGGTGGTCAGTGCCCAGCAGCAAACCAATACCCAA
>DDOT01000088.1:0-1045 GCA_002341815.1 Thiobacillus sp. UBA2487
CGGCACCCGCCAAGGCGTGGGAACATGGTGGCGGCTGGGGCCATGAAGGTTGGCGTGACCGCGGTTGGCGTGGTGATGGCTGGCGTGGCGATGCCTGGCGTGACGGTGGCTGGGGTGGATGGGGATTAGGTGCTGGCATCATAACCGGCACCTTGTTAGGCGCTGAGCTTGCAACACCCTATCCCAACCCGTATTATTATCCTGCCTATCCATCCACCGTTGTTGTACAGCAGCCAGCCATGGTTGTGCAGCAACCCCAGGTGGTCGTACAGCAGCCACCCGTGATGCAAATGGCACCCACCCAAGCGGCACCGGTCAGTTCCGGCACTTGGTATTATTGTGACTCGGCTCGCGGCTACTACCCGTATGTATCCAGTTGCCCGCAACCTTGGCGCACTGTGCCGGCAGTACCTCCCGGTGCACCGAATAACTAAATATCCTTACCCGCCATTAATCAGGAGATCAATCGATGAAACTACGCTGGATCACACTTGTCGCGTTCAGCAGCCTTATGTTGCTTGACGGCTGTGCAACCGTACCGGATGGCCCCAGTGTCATGGCTCTGCCTGGCAACGGCAAAAATTTTGATCAATTCCGTATCGATGACATGGACTGCCGCCAATATGCTTCATCTCAGATTGGCGGCAACAATGCCAATGATGCAGCCATCAAATCCGGGGTAGGTACCGCTGCGGTTGGTGCTGCCGTCGGTGCACTGGCCGGTGCAGCGATGGGCGGTCACGATGGTGCCGGCACTGGCGCCGGTGTTGGATTGTTGGCCGGCAGTTTATTCGGCGCCGGCACTGCCGGCGAAAGCTCACAAACCGCCCAACAACGCTATGACAATGCTTATGTACAATGCATGTATGCCAAGGGTGATCAGGTGCCTGTAAATGGCCGGCCCATGCGCGGCAATTACAGCCAACAACCCGCCATGACCCCACCGCCACCGCCTGCCGGCAACTACGCTCCTCCGCCACCACCGGGTTATGGTCCACCTCAACAATAAATTGCAACACCCAATTAACCCGATCATTTCATGAAT
>DDOT01000088.1:1161-2705 GCA_002341815.1 Thiobacillus sp. UBA2487
ATTTATGAAATGATCGGGTTAAAAGCACCACCTTGATAAGGTTAGCGCATCAATGTGGTGCTTTTGACATGTCATTAATATATGAAAAATTCAGATTAATGCGACGTAATGCAGAGGTGCGTCATTTAGCGGGCGTATTACTCGGCGGCATTGCCGGCACCGTCTTCCAACCCGTTGGACAGTTCTGGACATACGGATAATAACCATCCGGTTTATCGCAGTGGTACCATACATTTGACGATTGAACAGCCGGTGTTTGCGTAACCACCGGTTGCTCCTGCTGAACATACACGGGCGGCTGCACTTCCTGCACCACAACTGGCTGGGGTGGGGAAAAATAGGGATTGGGATAAAAAAACGGATCGCCAAAATAAGGATATGGCGCTCCCATATACACACCAACGCGCGTCCACGCCAGCGCACTCTCGGCGGCAATCAACCCTGCCAATCCAAACAAAACCAATACGGTACGCTTCATTAAAAAACCCCTCTATAACGAAACACAACAGTTGCTTGGATACATGGGGATGCATTTGGTTCAGCGCAATCTGTCGCCAAACAACAGAACACCAATCATCTGATGGCAACTCAGGCTTGCTCGTCAACCGTTTCCGGACTGATCTTGCCGAAACGTGCCGGAATAATCGCATAAAATGCCTTTATTTCGTCACGACGCAGCAATTCAAGCAGTTGACCGGATTCAGATTCAGTAACAACAAACTCCATGATCACCGTCAACGTTCCAGCCAATTCAAAAAAATGATCTTCATGCAATAAATGGTGATGACCAAAACCAGCCATCGCCCGAAATACCGATCCACCGCGCAAACCCAGCTTACTGGCCTGTTCCAGCAACCATTCCCACGCCAAGCGACCGTGACAGCGTTGGTTTTCATGCAAATAAACCCTCAAAAACAAACCTTCCATTGCGTTCCCCTGCTTATGTGCGAATGAGCCACTTGACCGTTAACAACCCTAGCGTCGTCATCAACAACGAACCGCCCAAATGCACTGCGGTGTGCGCCAATGCCCACACGTATTCACCGCGCGAAATGAGATTGACCGCTTCAGCGGAAAAAGTGGAAAACGTTGTCAACCCGCCCATAAAACCGGTAATGACAAATAATCGATACTCTGCCGGTAGTCCGGCGTGTTCAGCGAAGAATGCCACTGCAACCCCGACGAGATAACCGCCAATCAAATTAGCAGCCAGCGTGCCAATGGGCAGTGTCGGAAAAAGCGGATTGAGCAAAATACCCAAACCCCAGCGGAGCCACGCACCAATCGCTGCGCCAACACCCACGGCAATATAACCATACAAGCCCATTCCCATCATCTCCGATCACGATTATTTTTTAACACGTTGGTGTAAGCATGCGCAATAATGCCATAAAAATGACCTGCACACTTAAACCTGTCTTTTCATGAATTCGCGTGATGATCACGCAGGATTTTGTCCCGTCCGGCGAGTCTCTGTGCAGGGGAGCGGCTCGGCGAGAACCTTCATCGTTTGCGACGGAGATCGGGTTAAGGTCGATCGCTTA
>DDOT01000035.1:0-10412 GCA_002341815.1 Thiobacillus sp. UBA2487
CATGAATTCACGTGATGATCACGCTGGATTTTGTTACAGAGTAGCGCTTTATGAAAGTGCGGTGTCGTTATTCATACGTCAAATTGAATAAAAATTCACTATGAAACGCAAGTGATGGTGCGCGATAATTCATGAGAAAATCGGGCTAGGATAGGTTGGGGTTTGGTATGGTTTATTGTGAGAGTTTTGATGTCATCGTTATTGGTGGGGGTCATGCCGGTACAGAAGCGGCGTTAGCGTCAGCGCGCATGGGAGTTAATACATTACTCATCACGCATAACCTTGAAACGTTGGGGCAAATGTCATGCAATCCTTCGATTGGCGGAATTGGTAAGGGTCATTTGGTTCGTGAAATCGATGCGATGGGTGGAATCATGGCGTTCGCAACAGACCGTGCCGGCATACAGTTTCGCACACTAAACTCATCTAAAGGTGCTGCGGTCCGTGCAACACGGGCACAAGCAGATCGCGTGCTATACCGTCAAGCCATACGGTATGAACTGGAAAACCAACCGAATCTGCGTTTGTTTCAGCAGGCTGTTGATGATCTGCTAGTAGATGGCGACCGAGTAATCGGGGTAAAAACCCAGCTAGGTCTGGTGTATTACGCACGACAGGTCGTTTTAACAACAGGCACATTCCTCGCGGGATTGATCCATGTTGGATTGGTAAATCATGTGGGTGGAAGGGCGGGGGAGCCGGCGTCGAGTTCCTTGGCGCACCGGTTGAGAGAGTTGAAGTTACCGGTTGGGCGGTTGAAAACCGGTACTCCACCACGGATAGATGGGCGAAGCATTGATTATTCGGTAATGCAAAGACAGCCGGGAGATGAGCCAGAACCAGTGTTCTCGTACATGGGGAATCGGGAAATGCACCCCAGGCAGTTACCGTGCTGGATAACCCAGACGAGTGAAAAAACGCATCAAATTATACGGGACGGTTTGGACAGATCACCATTATATACGGGTGTGATCGATGGCATAGGTCCTCGATATTGTCCTTCGATTGAAGATAAAGTAACGCGATTTGCAGAAAAAAACCATCATCAAATCTTTGTCGAGCCGGAAGGTTTGAATACGCATGAGGTGTATCCAAATGGCATTTCTACGAGTTTGCCGTTTGATGTGCAGGTGGCGCTGGTACAATCGATTAAAGGTTTTGAGCATGCGAATTTGTTACGGCCGGGTTACGCCATTGAGTATGATTACTTCGACCCGCGAGAATTAAAACGCAGTCTGGAAACTCGCGCATTACAAGGATTGTATTTTGCAGGCCAGATCAATGGAACAACAGGGTATGAGGAGGCAGCCGCTCAAGGTCTGCTGGCAGGTATAAATGCAGGATTGGCGGCGCGTGGAATGGAACCATGGATCCCCGGAAGGGGATTGGCATATCTGGGCGTAATGGTGGATGATTTGACGACGCTGGGTGTAACCGAACCCTATCGAATGTTCACCAGTCGAGCAGAATATCGCCTGCTATTGCGCGAAGATAATGCCGATTTGCGTTTGACAGAGCAGGCGCGCAAACTAGGACTGATCAATGACTTGCGCTGGGATGCTTTTAATCGTAAGCGCGATCAAATAGACGCTGAAACAGAACGATTGAGGCAAATATGGGTAAGGCCAGAGACGCTGCCGGCAGAACAGGCCGTAGCAGTACTTGGTCAACCGATAGAGCGCGAATATAACTTGTTTGATCTGCTGCGTAGACCACAGGTGACGTATGCTCAATTAATGGGGTTGTCACAAGCAGGACAATGCGTGGTTGATGAGGTGGTGGCAGAGCAAGTAGAGATACAAGCAAAATACCAAGGCTATATAGAACGTCAACAAGATGAAGTTTCGCGGAATAAAGCACAAGAAGAACAACGCCTGCCGCAAGAAATCGATTATGAAACAATATCCGGACTGTCAACTGAAGTGCGACAGAAATTGACTCGACATAAACCAGAAACGCTTGGTCAAGCCGGTCGAATATCAGGAGTAACCCCGGCAGCAATTTCCATACTGCGAATCCATCTGAAGAAATTAGAGCAAGTAAGGATCCGGTCGTGAACTTGCAAGTAATGCTGCAGCAAGGCCTGCAGCAATTGGGCATAGACAGTACGGTTGCTGTTCAGCAGCGTTGGTTGGCGTATATCGCCTTGCTGGATAAATGGAATCGGATACATAACTTAACGGCGATCCGAGAGCCAGAGAAAATGCTGACCCACCACTTGTTGGATAGTCTGGCGATTATGCCATATCTCAAAACCGGTCAGCGCTTGCTTGATGTGGGAAGCGGAGCAGGGCTGCCAGGAATCCCGCTGGCAATAGCGTTACCGGATATGTCTGTAACAATGGTAGACAGCAACCAAAAAAAAACAAGCTTCTTGCGGCAGGTGATTGGTGAATTGTCATTGCATAATGCACACGTTGTAACAGGGCGGGTAGAAAGTGTAGTGCCAACCGATGGCTACGAAGTGATTACGTCACGCGCATTTTCCGAGATGAGAGTATTCCTGGAGCTGACTCGGCATTTACTACAACCGGGTGGTCGATGGTATGTCATGAAAGGGGTGTATCCTGAGCAAGAATTGCAGCATTTGCCAGGCTGGGCTGTTGTGTACGACGTGCATCGTCTTGACGTGCCAGAAGTGAATGCGCATCGCCATTTGCTTATTGCCGGGGAAAAAACGACGTGAAAATATTCGCTATCGCAAATCAAAAAGGTGGTGTAGGAAAGACGACAACAGCAGTAAATTTGGCAGCCAGTTTAGTGGCGGCGGGTCAAAAAGTGCTGCTGGTTGATTTGGACCCGCAAGGTAACGCCACCATGGGTAGCGGTATCAACAAAAGGGAAATTGCGCATGGAATTTATCATGTGTTGCTTGGATTAAAAGAGGTTGAGAAGGTGGTGCGCTTCAGTGAGAGCGGACAGTATGATCTTCTTCCGGCAAATAGAGACCTCGCGGGCGCTGAAGTAGAGTTGGTGGATGGTGTCGGGCGAGAAATGCGTTTGCGAAATGCCTTGGAAAAACTGAAATCCCGATACGATTTTGCGCTGATAGATTGTCCTCCGGCGCTAAACCTGCTGGCAGTTAATGCATTGACTGCCGCTGATGCTGTCATGATTCCAATGCAGTGTGAATACTACGCACTGGAGGGGGTTTCCGATTTGGTAAATACCATACGTAAAATTCGCAGCAAACTAAATCCCCGATTGGAAATTCAGGGCTTGCTGCGGACAATGTATAATACAAACAGTACATTGGCGCAACAGGTATCGGATCAGTTGAAAAATCATTTTGGGGATAAAGTGTACGATACGGTTATCCCGCGCAATGTACGCCTGGCTGAAGCACCAAGCTACGGGCAGCCGGTGACGGTATATGACGCAACCTCCAAAGGCGCTCATGCGTATCACGCATTGGCGAAAGAGATTTTGCAGCGTTTGAACACGCAAAAAAAGGAATAAATGGCGATGGCAGTAAAAAAAGTGAGAGGGTTGGGTCGAGGGTTGGATGCGCTGCTCGATGATAATGTAGCGAGTGCGGGTGAAGGGGAATTAAGGCAAGTAGAGCTGCAAAGATTAAAGCCCGGTAAGTACCAACCACGCACGCGAATGGATCAGGAAAGTCTGCAAACGTTGGCAGACTCCATTCGATCACAGGGGTTAATGCAGCCAATTATTGTGCGAGACATCGGTGAAAGCCAGATGGAAATTATCGCAGGGGAGCGGCGGTGGCGTGCGGCAGAAATGGCCGGATTGACCCAAGTAACTGTTGTGGTGCGGGAAATTCCAGATGAAGCCGCACTGGCAATGGCGCTGATTGAAAATATACAAAGAGAAGATCTGAATCCTTTGGAGGAAGCGGCTGGCATACAACGCCTGATAGATGAGTTTGGCATGACCCATCAGTCTGCGGCTGATGCAGTCGGGCGATCCCGCAGTGCAGTAACCAATTTGTTGCGCTTGTTAAACTTGCCGCAAACCGTGCAAGACATGATGATGGATGCATCAATTGATATGGGGCATGGACGGGCTTTGCTGGCACTACCGGAAGACATGCAAGTGATGGCAGCCAATCATGTGGCGGATCATAATTTAACCGTTAGGGAAACGGAAAAATGGATTGCGCGTCTCATGACAGCGCCAGTGGCTAAAACAAGAGAGCCGGATCACGATGTTCTCGCATTAACGGAGCAACTGTCGGACAAACTGGGGATGAAAGTTGGTATACAGAGTAAACGAAACGGGTCGGGTAAATTGGTTATAGAGTATACCGATTTAACAGAGTTGGATCGTTTAATCAATAGGTTATAAAAGAATGTCAAAAACCTGACGTGGGTGTATGGACAAAATGTTGCTAAAAGGCAACGGAATCATGTATTATCACGCCGTTTGTCAGATGTCCTGTGCGGGAGGGTGTTCGCGTGACGGTTGGCACGAATGAACAGACGCACATTGCGAACGGCGCTAAAGGTATTCTGGCCGCAATTAAATTACAAACGGCGGCAATAACGATTGTACTGGCAGGTGTGTGGCTATACCGTCCACAAGACCTGCGGTCGTTTGCTTACGGAGAATTGGTGGCCTTGGCAGGTACGGTCTGGATTTGGGACCGGGCGCGTAAATTGATCAAATATAGATCAATGGATGCTCAAGCCAGTTTGCGCTATCTGCAAATAACCTCCATCGGTCGCCTGCTGATAGCGGTGTGTATGCTGGCAATGCCGCTACTGCAAAGAAATAAATGGCAATTTGGCTGGGTAGTCGCCGGATTTGCGGCAGCACAAATGATAGGCTTGGTAAGCATGGCATATAGCCAAACCAAAGCCGACAGAATATAAATACTAGGGTTAAATATTAACATGGCAACGGAAACGCTAACTTCATCTGAATATATTCGCCACCATCTAACCAACTTGACGTATGGAAAATTGCCCGACGGAAATTGGGGTATTGCGCAAAATGCGGATCAGGCAAAAGAGATGGGATTCTGGGCGGTCAACATTGACAGCATGGGTATGTCAATTGTACTAGGTTTGTTTTTTCTGCTTGTTTTCTCGTCAGTCGCCAAATCAGCCAAGCAAGGTGTCCCAAGCGGCTTGCAAAATTTTGTAGAAATCATGGTTGATTTCGTAGATAACAGTGTGCGCGGGTCGTTCAGCGGAAAAAATCCACTGGTTGCACCCTTGGCGCTTACCATTTTCGTGTGGATCTTTTTGATGAACCTGGTCGATCTGGTTCCGGTCGATTGGATTCCTCATTTGGCAATAGCATTGGGCGTACCCTTCTTCCGCGCAGTTCCAAGCACAGACCCCAATATTACGTTTGGCATGTCACTGGATGTGTTTCTGATGGTGGTGTTCTACAGCATTAAAATGAAAGGATTGGGCGGGTTCTTGGGCGAGTTGGCGTTCCAGCCGTTTGGCAAGGCAGGCTTGCCGGCCAACCTGTTTCTTGAGGGTGTTAACTTGATTTCCAAACCCGTTTCATTGGCTTTGCGACTATTTGGTAATATGTATGCGGGCGAAATGATATTTATTCTGATCGCCATTATGTTCGGAGCGGGGGTTGGCGTCGGGATGTTTGGCGGGGCATTGCAATGGGCGTGGGCGGTATTCCATATTCTGATTGTAACGTTGCAGGCATTTATTTTCATGACGCTAACCATTGTGTATCTGGATATGGCGCATCAAGCACACCATTGATGAGTGAGCACAGAAATCATCGATGGATATCAAGGGTTTTATTTTTGTGATTTTTTTCAAGGAGCAGTAAATGGATATGGTTCACGCAGTATTGTACGTAGCAGGTGCATTAATGATGGGTTTGGGCGCATTGGGTGCCTCGATTGGTATTGGCGTGCTGGGTGGTCGTTTCCTTGAGGGTGCGGCTCGCCAACCAGAGCTGATTCCTATGCTGCGCACACAGTTTTTTATCGTGATGGGTCTGGTTGACGCTGTGCCAATGATTGCAGTTGGTTTGGCAATGTACGTTCTGTTCGCCGTAGCCGGTTAAGTAACGCGAATCAAACCGAGAGAGAGGTTTTAGCATGAACATTAATGCGACCCTGATCGGTCAGTCCATAACGTTTTTCCTGTTTGTCTGGTTTTGCATGAAATTCATATGGCCGCCGATCATGCATGCGATGGATGTACGCAAGAAGCAGATCGCTGATGGCTTGGCAGCAGGAGAACGCGGTCGTCACGAACTGGAATTGGCTACTAAACGCGCAACATCTGATTTACACGATGCAAAACTGAAAGCGGGTGAAATTATTGCTCAAGCTGAAAAACGAGCATCTCAAATTGTTGACGAAGCCAAAGACGCCGCACGTGATGAAGCAGATCGCATCATAGCAGCAGCTCAGGCAAGTGTTGGACAAGAGGTAGTGCGCGCTCGCGAGGCATTGCGCAGCCAGGTCGCAGAATTGGCGGTGGCCGGTGCAGAGAAAATTTTGCGTCGCGAGATAGATGCCAAAGCACATGCGGATTTGTTGACAGCTATTGAGAACGAGCTTTAATTATGGCAGAGATCGCAACCGTAGCGCGCCCATACGCTGAAGCAGTTTTCGAGTTGGCGCAACAGGCCGACGCTCTTGCAAGCTGGTCTGAGGCATTGGCGCTGGCAGCCGCCGTGGGTCAAGATACAGAAATGACTCGCCTGGCCAGCGATCCTGCGTTTAGCAAGGAACATTTTGTCAAATTGTTCCTTGATGTATGCGGGGATCGCATGGGAGCAGATGCTGCGAATTTCATTCGTCTGTTGGCGGAAAATGGAAGAATTGCCTTGCTGACTGAAATTGCTGAGCAATATGAAGCGCTGAAAGCAAATGCAAGTGGTATCAAAGATGCGACTGTCAAAACTGCTTGGCCTCTGGAGCCGGTGCAGATCGAGGCGCTGAAAAACAGCCTGGAGCGGAAGCTCGGTTGCAAAATCAACGCCAGCGTCGTCATCGACCAGAGCCTGATCGGTGGTGTAATTATCACTGTGGGCGACGAGGTTTATGATGCATCGGTTCGCGGCAAGCTTCAGGAAATGGCTTACAGCCTGAATCGTTAAAGAATCCATTAGGAGCAATCAATGCAACTCAATCCCACCGAGATCAGTGATCTCATAAAAAGCAGGATCCAGAACCTGAATGCTTCCGCAGAACTGCGTACGCAGGGCACCGTAGTCTCTGTTACTGACGGCATTGTGCGGGTACACGGTTTGTCGGATGTCATGCAAGGTGAAATGCTGGAGTTTCCCGGTAACACATTTGGTTTGGCACTTAACCTTGAGCGCGATTCGGTGGGTGCCGTGGTGCTGGGTGAATACGAGCATATTACCGAAGGTGACATCGTCAAGTGTACCGGTCGTATTCTGGAAGTACCGATCGGTCCACAATTGATTGGTCGTGTTGTCGATTCACTCGGCCGTCCAATTGATGGCAAAGGTGCAATTAACGCATCGGGTACAGCGCCAATCGAAAAAATTGCACCTGGCGTTATTGCCCGTCAATCGGTTAACCAACCGTTGCAAACAGGACTTAAATCCATTGACGCTATGGTGCCAATTGGTCGCGGGCAGCGCGAATTGATTATTGGTGACCGTCAAACCGGTAAAACCGCCGTTGCTGTTGATGCCATCATCAACCAAAAAGGGACGGGTGTTATTTGCATTTATGTGGCTGTTGGACAAAAAGCGTCGTCAATCGCCAATGTAGTGCGAAAATTGGAAGAACACGGCGCTATGGGACACACCATTGTGGTTGCGGCAACAGCATCTGATTCAGCCGCAATGCAATACATTGCGCCTTATGCCGGCTGCACCATGGGTGAGTATTTCCGTGACCGCGGCGAAGATGCTCTGATTGTCTATGACGACCTGACCAAGCAAGCTTGGGCATATCGTCAAATTTCGCTGCTGCTGCGTCGTCCACCAGGCCGTGAGGCTTATCCTGGAGACGTGTTCTACCTGCACTCACGCTTGCTTGAACGTGCAGCGCGTATTAATGCCGATCAGGTTGAAAAACTGACCAATGGCGAAGTCAAAGGCAAGACCGGTTCATTGACCGCATTGCCGGTCATTGAAACGCAAGCGGGTGACGTGTCTGCATTTGTACCAACCAACGTGATCTCTATCACCGACGGTCAGATCTTCCTTGAAACCGATTTGTTCAATGCCGGTATTCGGCCAGCCATTAACGCGGGCTTGTCAGTGTCCCGTGTGGGCGGCGCTGCGCAAACCAAGGTGATCAAGAAACTGGGTGGCGGCATTCGTCTGGCTTTGGCTCAATATCGCGAACTGGCAGCATTTGCGCAGTTTGCATCTGATCTGGATGAAGCCACCCGCAAACAACTTGAGCGTGGAAAACTGGTAACAGAACTGATGAAACAAAATCAGTACGCGCCTATGAATATTGCTGAAATGGCGTTGACATTATTCTCGGTCAACAAAGGATACATGGATGATATTGAAATCAAGAAAGCGTTGTCTTTCGAGAGCGCATTGTCATCATTCATGAAATCTCGTCATCAAGCATTGATGGACAAGATTCTGCAAACCGGTGACCTATCTGGTGAAAATGAATCGGCGTTGTCCAAGGCTGTGGAAGAATTCAAGTCCACTTCTGCATATTGATACAGGACTGAATCATGGCTTCCGGCAAAGAGATTAGAACCAAGATCAAAAGCGTGGAAAACACGCGCAAGATCACTCGCGCCATGGAAATGGTGGCTGCAGCGAAAATGCGCAAAGCGCAAGAACGTATGCGTGCTGCCCGACCCTACGCCGAAAAAATTGGCCGTGTTGCTGCACACATGTCGTTTGCCAGCTCCGAGTACAAACATCCATTCGTGATCAAACGCGAACAGATCAAGCGGGTAGGCGTCATCGTGGTGACAACTGACAAAGGCCTGTGCGGTGGCTTAAACACCAATGCACTTCGGCTGGCTGTTAACCTGATGAAACAATGGGAAACAGCGGGCGTTGGGATTGATGTAACTGCGATTGGCAACAAAGGATTGGGATTCATGCAGCGCATGGGTGCACAAGTCGTTTCGCATGAGGTTGGATTAGGGGATGCCCCGCATGTTGACCGTCTTGTCGGCCCGGTCAAGGTGATGCTGGATGCCTACATGGATGGCAAAATTGATGCCCTGCACGTGGTGTACAGTCGCTTCATCAATACCATGAAGCAAGAAGCAACCAGCACCCAGCTTCTGCCGTTGGCTGGCGAACCAAGCAAAGAGCTAGAACATCACTGGGACTATATCTACGAACCCGATGCCAAATCGGTCGTGGATGCCTTGTTGGTGCGTTATGTGGAAGCACTGATTTATCAAGCTGTCGCTGAAAACATGGCTTGTGAACAAAGTGCCCGTATGGTTGCCATGAAAGCTGCTTCTGATAATGCCAAGAACGTAATTGGCGAGCTGAAACTGGTATACAACAAAACCCGTCAGGCTGCCATTACCAAGGAATTGTCGGAAATCGTAGCTGGTGCTGCGGCCGTTTGACAAATTTAGAACATTCAAGGAACGACGATGAGTCAAGGCAAAATTGTACAGATCATTGGTCCGGTGGTTGACGTTGAGTTTCCTCGCGACAGCATGCCGAAGGTCTATGATGCACTGAAAATGGAACAACCTGAACTGACACTGGAAGTTCAGCAACAGCTTGGTGATGGCGTGGTTCGTGCCATTGCGATGGGCACAACTGACGGTCTGCGCCGCGGTATGGTCGTTGCTGGTACCGGCGCGGCAATTTCGGTGCCGGTTGGCGAGAAAACCTTGGGACGGATTATGGACGTCTTGGGTAATCCGATTGATGAAATGGGGCCGATCGGCAATCAATCGGTGTCCTCGATTCACCGTAAAGCGCCGGCATTTGATGAACTGGCCGCCTCGAATGAATTGCTGGAAACCGGTATCAAGGTTATCGACTTGATTTGCCCGTTTGCCAAAGGTGGTAAAGTCGGTTTGTTTGGTGGTGCAGGCGTTGGCAAAACGGTTAACATGATGGAGCTGATCCGTAACATCGCGGTTGAGCACAGCGGTTATTCCGTATTTGCTGGTGTGGGTGAACGTACCCGTGAAGGGAATGACTTCTATCATGAAATGAAAGAAGGCGGCGTTCTGGATAAAGTTGCCCTGGTATATGGCCAGATGAACGAACCACCCGGCAACCGTCTGCGTGTCGCGCTGACCGGACTGACCATGGCGGAATTCTTCCGCGATGAGGGCCGCGACGTGCTGCTGTTTGTCGATAATATCTATCGTTATACCCTGGCAGGTACCGAAGTGTCAGCATTGTTGGGACGTATGCCGTCTGCTGTGGGTTACCAACCAACCTTGGCAGAAGAAATGGGTCGCTTGCAAGAACGGATTACATCAACCAAAAAAGGGTCGATCACATCGATCCAGGCGGTTTATGTT
>DDOT01000035.1:10431-11082 GCA_002341815.1 Thiobacillus sp. UBA2487
ACCACCTTTGCCCACTTGGATGCAACCGTTGTGTTGTCACGCCAAGTGGCTGAGCTTGGTATTTATCCTGCGGTTGACCCACTGGATTCAACCTCGCGTCAACTTGATCCATTGGTGGTTGGTGAAGAACATTACAGTGTGGCCCGCGGCGTGCAATCTGTACTGCAGCGCTACAAAGAACTCCGCGACATTATTGCCATTCTGGGTATGGACGAATTAGCACCAGAAGACAAGTTGGCGGTGGCTCGCGCACGCAAGATTCAACGCTTCCTGTCACAACCGTTCTTCGTGGCCGAAGTATTTACCGGTGCACCTGGTAAATATGTTTCCCTGAAGGATACGATTTCCGGCTTTAAGGCGATTGTAAACGGTGAATATGACCATTTGCCCGAGCAAGCCTTCTACATGGTTGGCACCATTGAAGAAGCGGTTGAAAAGGCCAAAACCATCCAGTAATGGCTTAAGACCCGGTGGGTTCCTTGCCGGGTTGAATTGAACAGGAAAGACGAGTATGTCCATGACATTGCATGTCGATATCGTAAGTGCTGAAGAGTCTTTGTTTTCAGGTGAGGCTGAGTTTGTTATTGCGCCAGCCGAAATGGGCGAGGTTGGGATTTATCCCCGCCATACGCAAATGCTTACGCGATTAAA
>DDOT01000035.1:11184-11378 GCA_002341815.1 Thiobacillus sp. UBA2487
AAAGATCTTGATGAACAAAAGGCGATTGATGCACGCAAACGTGCAGAGGACGCCATGAAGGATCGCAGTTCGCAACTTGATTATGCAAAAGCCCAGGCTGAACTGGCTGAAGCGATTGCACAACTTGCGACGATCAACAAGTTACGCGGCAGGCACTGATGCGCTTAACCATCCTGTCGATGTAATATGTCGAG
>DDOT01000035.1:11488-11957 GCA_002341815.1 Thiobacillus sp. UBA2487
TAAAAAAACCGGGATTTATTCCGGTTTTTTTATCGGTATGACAATTGCAGGCGGAAGTTCTCTACATCCAACAGGCCGGTATCAAGGTAATAATCGGAATCGATATCAGTACCGGTCGGCAAATATCGTACCGGTTTTTGTTGAACGGTCATGGGCGGTGGCAACGTTTTCTGTACCAGAACATTACCTTGTGCATCCAGCAAGATGAGCGACACCAACGGGTACGGCAGTTGAAATGGGGCGTCAGACCGGACTGCAAAGCGCGCGTGCAGGGTATGCGGATTGGCCGGTGAAACGGTAAGTTCGGTATTGGTCACCTTCAAATACGAGAGATTTCGGTCGGCATTGTTAAGAAAGCAGCTTGCATGGCTGCAAATATCGGTAGCCAGTTGATGGCTTATATTGGAATTTTCAAAAATCGTATAGCGCGCAAGCCATGCGATTTCTGCGAGTAGTGTAAACGACAACG
>DDOT01000058.1:0-8080 GCA_002341815.1 Thiobacillus sp. UBA2487
ACGCGCATAATCTGGTGCAAGGCGACACCATTCGCATTACACAATCCGCAGTGGTTCTGGAAAACTTGATCAGTCAGTTCCTGTATAATAAGGCATCTGATTCGTCATCATCGTCGTCAGGCGGTGATTCCGGCCACGCGGGAGCCCAACCATGAAAAAAATTGTTTCGCTGTCCTTGTCATTGTTGTTTGCGGGAGGCACCCATGCGGTGTTCGCGCAAACCATCACTCTGGATCAGGCGATCAGCATGACCCTGCAAGCCGATCCCAGCATCAAGGAAAAGCAGGAACTGGTTGAATCGGCACGCGCTTTGCTGGATGAAGTCAAGGGGCATAATGGCATCATGGTGGATGCCAACCTGTTTGAAGGTGTGGCGCCGGCTGTACATGGCGGTTTTTATCAAGGCGGGGCATATACCGGTAGCGTCCCCCGAACCGATGGGCCATTCCCCGGCGGGCTGTCTGACTGGACATCGCTGGAAATTGCGGTTATCAAGCCGCTGTATTCGTTCGGGAAAATTGAGGCCTATAGTGAAGCTGCCGAAGGCAATATCGATGTTAAAAAAGCCGATGTTCGCTTGCGTCAGGAAGAAATGATCAAAAAGGTCAAACGGGCTTGGTATGCCTATTTAACCGCCCGCGATACCGATCGCTTGTTGCTGGATGTGCAAGCCCATCTGGACAGCGCCTTGCAATCTGTTAAATCCAACTTGAATTCAGACAACGGACAATCCAGACAATCAGATTTATACGCCTTGCAAACGGCAGACGGAATGCTGAAAAAATACATTGCGCAAGCCCAGGCAGTGGAAAAAATCAGCATGGAAGGTTTGCGTATTCTCACAGGGACCGGCATTGATGGCGATCTCGATGTGGCCGAAGACAGTTTGACGCCAGTCCCGCTGCCGGATCGCACATTGGCCGACTATCAAGACCGGGCATTGGCAGATCGACCGGAAATGGCGCAGGTTGAAGCTGGTATGCGCGCACGTCGCGCCTTGGTGCAAGCGCATCATGCGGAACTGTATCCCAATTTGTATGCGGGGGTGATTGGTGAAGCTAACTATGCGTCTAATCGAACCATGCTGAACAACCCGTACGTGTATGATCCCTTCAATAATGCCGGACTGACCCCGGTGGTTGGCTTGAAATGGGACATGGAGCCGAGCGTATTGGCTGCCCGGCAAGCGGGGCAACAGGCCGAGTTGAATGCACTGACCTACAAAGCGCAATTTGCACAGGCTGGCATTCCGTTTGAAGTGGCAGAGGCATGGAATAAAATGCATGCCGATTATGATTCTCAAATCGCCTTGGCGCAAGGCGCGCAGGCCGGTCGTCGCTGGATGATCTCTGAATTGGCCGACTTCTCGGCCGGACTTGAAAAAGCCGATAAAGTAGCCGACGCCCTGAAATCGTATGCGTTGATTCAGGCCGAGTATTTGCAAACCGTTAATGACTACAACATGGATGTGGCAGAACTGGCGTTTGTAACCGGTTCGTCACGCTAAATTTTGATCAGCCGAGGAATTCATGATTCAAACCCATTTGAAAAGCACCGCCATGGTGGCATTGCTGGCTGCGGCAAGCTTAACTGCACACGCTGATGTAACACCGCCCGATGTCATGGTGCATGACACCACCATCGACGTGACCAGTATTCTGAAAAAAGACAAGGCTGAGCTCACCACCAACCGTCAAAAATTGTATGCCTTGATTGATGCCAAAGTGCTGCCACACTTCGATTTTAATGAGATGACCCAATTGGCAATTGGTCGATACTGGCGTCAGGCAACACCGGCTCAGCAACAAGAGCTGATCAAACAATTCCGTACGCTGCTGGTACGTACCTATGCCGGTGCATTAGCGCAATTCAATAACCAGACCATTGAATTCAAGCCGTTCAACATGCCACCGGCCGGAAGTGATGTGGTAGTTGAAACCCAGGTCAAACAACCGGGTGCCCAGCCGATCCCTATCAATTACAATCTGGAACAAACTGCCGATGGTTGGAAAGTGTATGACGTCAGCATCGACAGCGTCAGCCTGGTGACCAACTATCGCGGTTCGTTTGGCTCGGAAATTCGCAAGGAAGGTATTGCCGGCCTGATACACACCTTGGCTGCACGCAACCAGCAAGACACGGCGAGTAAATAATGACGAATGACCGGGTTTGGCAATTACCTGAAAGACTGGAAATTGCCACCATCAATCAACTATTACCCGTTGCACGACAAAAGATTGCACAACGCTGCCTGGCATTTGATTTCTCAATGGTTCGGCATGTCGATTCCAGCGCGCTGGCGTTTATTCTGGCCAGTCGTCGCGAAGCGATGAAGCAGCATGGCACATTAACGTGTCGACATTTGCCGGACAATCTGATCAGCTTGTCACGTTTGTATGGTGTTGAACCATTCATCATTGATACAACAACATGACAGCACTCAGCATCAAGGGAATCAGCAAACGATTCGGACAACTGCACGCATTGAATCAGGTTTCTCTGGAAGTGGAGCAGGGTGAGTTCTTTGCATTGTTGGGCCCGAATGGTGCGGGCAAAACCACACTGATCAGCATACTGGCCGGCTTAACGCGTGCAGATAGTGGTGAAGCGCGCATCATGGGGCACTGTGTGCAGCGTGACTATCGGCAAGCCCGGCGTATGTTGGGCGTGGTGCCGCAAGAATTGGCCTTCGATCCGTTTCTTACCGTGCGTGAAACACTGGTATTTCAGTCAGGCTACTTCGGTTTGCATCGCAATACCCGTTGGATTGATGCCATCATCGACGGACTCGGCCTGCAAGACAAGGCCGATAGCAACATGCGCGCATTATCCGGCGGCATGAAACGACGCGTATTGGTTGCGCAAGCTTTGGTACACAAACCACCGGTTATCATTCTTGATGAACCGACCGCCGGCGTGGACGTGGAATTGCGTCAATCATTGTGGCAATTTATCCGCACATTAAACCATGACGGCCACACCATTATTTTAACCACGCATTATCTGGAAGAAGCAGAAACCTTGTGTCAGCGTATCGCCATGTTGAAATCCGGTCAGATTGTGGCGTTGGATAAAACCGCTAATTTGTTGCATTCCGGTGGTGAATTGTATTTCGACGTGTCGGTTGAACGTGATGATTTACCGCCAGCACTGGCAAATCAAGCCAAACCGATTGGCGAGCGACGCTATTCATTCAAGTTAAACCGCCCTGCGGAAATGGAACCGGTATTGGCCGCATTGCGCGAAGCGCACATTGATGTAGCAGACGCCAGTCTGCGTCATCCCGATCTGGAAGATGTATTTGTGCAGATCATGGAGCGCGCATGAGCGGATTCCCCACGCTATTACACAAAGAATTGATACGTTTCTGGCGGGTCTGGTTTCAAACCATTGTCGCGCCCATCATCACCGCCATGCTGTATTTGCTGATTTTTTCGCACGCATTAGCACATCGTGTCAGTGTTTATCCCGGTGTCGATTACATCAGTTTTCTGGTGCCGGGTCTGGTAATGATGTCGCTGCTGCAAAATGCATTTGCCAATAGTTCATCCAGCCTGATTCAATCGAAAATAACCGGTAACATCGTGTTTGTATTGCTGCCTCCCATTTCGTGGTTTGAGTTTTACGCTGCATATCTAATCGGATCGATTTTTCGTGGCGCTATGGTGGGGCTTGGGGTATGGTTGGGTACCTGGCTGTTTGTGCCGCCACATTTACAACATCCGGTATGGAGTTTGCTGTTTGCTTTGCTGGGTGGCGGATTGCTCGGTACGTTGGGGATTGTCGCCGGGATTTGGTCAGAAAAATTTGATCAATTGGCAGCCTTCCAAAACTTTATCATCATGCCGCTGACATTTTTGTCCGGTGTGTTTTATTCCATTCATTCATTACCCACGTTTTGGTTAAACATTTCGCGTTTCAATCCCGTGTTTTACCTGATTGACGGATTTCGGTACGGTTTTTTTGGTATCAGTGATGTGGCGCCGCTAACCAGTTTACTGGTGGCCGGAGGCTGTTTTGTGGCATTATCAGCACTTTGTTTGCTGCTGTTGCAGCGCGGCTACAAATTACGGCATTAATAATAAAGAAATTAGGATACATTATGGTACATCCCGACAGCATTCGTGACGGCATATCCTCCGGCTTGGCCTGCGAACACATCAGCGTGGCCGGCGACGGTCAGCATTTTGAAGCAATGGTTGTGAGCACCGCATTTACAGGAAAATCGCGTGTTCAGCGCCATCAATTGGTGTATCAAGCCTTGGGTGATCGCATGCGTGAAGAAATTCACGCACTGTCCATGAAAACCTGGACACCGGAAGAGTGGGCTGAGGGAACGCGTTAATGGACAAGTTGATGATAACAGGCGGTCAACGCCTGAATGGATCGGTACGTATTTCCGGTGGAAAAAATGCTGCCTTGCCCATCTTGTGCGCCAGTTTATTGACCGGCGACACGTTACATTTATCCAATTTGCCGCGTTTGAACGATATCAGCACGACGTTGACGTTGCTGGGCCACATTGGCACCCGTATCAGTCTGGATGATCATGGCAACGTTAGCCTGACTGCAGCCAGTATCACCCATCCTGAAGCACCATATGATCTGGTGAAAACCATGCGTGCATCGATTCTGGTGTTGGGGCCGATATTGGCGCGTGCCGGCGAAGCGCGCGTCTCGCTGCCGGGCGGCTGTGCCATAGGCAGCCGGCCGGNNGCCGGTTGACCTGCATATCAAGGGATTACAAGCCATGGGGGCTGAAATATCCATTGAGCATGGCTATATTCTGGCGCGCGCATCACGCCTGCAAGGCACGCGCATTTTTATGGATACCGTTACCGTTACCGGAACAGAAAACCTGATGATGGCGGCCACCTTGGCGGAAGGCACCACCGTTTTGGAAAACGCCGCGCGTGAGCCGGAAATTGTCGATCTGGCTGAATGCCTGATTGCCATGGGCGCCGATATTGAAGGGCAGGGCAGCGATACTATCGTCATTCGCGGCAAAAACACCCTGCATGGCGCAGATTACCGAATTATGCCCGACCGGATTGAAACCGGTACCTATTTGGTGGCAGCCAGCATGACCGGCGGCGAAATTACATTGACTGATGCGCGACCCGACACCCTGGACGCAGTCATTGAAAAATTGCGTGAAGCCGGTGCCGATATTCAATGCACGCATGACAGCATCAGCCTTAACATGCGTAAACGCCCGGCTGCGGTCAGTTTGCGTACCGCACCCTATCCGGCATTTCCGACTGATATGCAGGCCCAGTTCATGGCACTTAACAGCATTGCTCTCGGCGTAGGAAAAGTCACGGAAACCATTTTTGAAAATCGCTTCATGCACGTTCAGGAATTGCAACGACTGGGCGCGCGCATTGAAATTGACGGCAACACCGCCCTGGTTTACGGTCAGGAAACGTTGCAGGCCGCCACGGTCATGGCAACCGATTTACGCGCGTCGGCCTCGTTGGTCTTGGCGGGATTGGTGGCACAAGGCGATACGGTCATTGATCGTATTTATCATCTGGATCGTGGTTACGAATGTCTGGAAGAAAAATTCACCCAGCTGGGCGCTCACGTCCGGCGCATCCGTTGAGCTCGTTATGATTACCATTGCATTATCCAAAGGGCGCATTTTCACGGAAACCGCGCCATTATTACAAGCGGCCGGCATTGTGGCCAGCGAAGACCCGGAAAATTCACGCAAGCTGATCATTCCAACCAATCATCCCGATGTGCGCTTGCTGATTTTGCGCGCGACCGATGTGCCCACCTACGTTCAACATGGTGCCGCAGACTTGGGAATCGCCGGACGCGATGTATTGATTGAACATGGCGGCGAAAACATCTATCAGCCGGTTGATCTGGAAATTGCCCGTTGTCGCATGATGGTGGCGGCGCAGCAAGACTTTGATTATGCGGGTGCGGTTAGACCCGGCGCACGATTGCGCGTTGCAACCAAATATGTCCGCATCGCGCGCGACTATTTTGCCGGCTTGGGCATGCATGTAGACTTGATAAAACTGTATGGCTCTATGGAGCTGGCCCCATTGGTACAATTGGCCGATGTCATTGTCGATCTGGTCAGCAGTGGCGCCACGCTTAAGGCCAACGGCCTGGTGCCGGTGGCTCACATTATGGACATCAGTTCGATGCTGATTGTCAATCAAGCGGCACTCAAGCTGAAACGCACCAGCCTGCAGCCATTGTTGGATACGTTTGCCCGTACGGTGGCCAGCCAACATGCCGGTGCTTGATCCGCAACGCATCCGGCGCATTCTGATTATCAAATGGAGCGCGCTGGGCGATATTGCCATGTCAACCTGCATCATGCAGGACATTGCATCGGCATTTCCTCACGCAGTGCTTCATCTGAATACCCAACCACCATGGCACACGTTATTTGAACATGACCCGCGTTTCAGCAAGATTATCGCGATTGCCGTGCGTGAAAAAGGGCGCAAGTGGCAAAACACCCTGCGCTGGCTCAAACAGGTTCGGCAAGGTCAGTATGATTTGATCGTGGATTTACAATCCAATGATCGCTCGCGCTTGATGCTGGGCTGGTTACGTCTGACCGGTAACGCCAGTTTGATCATTGGTAACAAACCCGGTTTCCCGTGGCATTTCAGCGGCCCGGAACAGCGCGCTGCTGCCAATCCGGTTGACCGGATGCGCGCCAGTCTTCAAGCGGCGGGCATTACACCGCACACCGCACGCCCGGTATTTTTTATTCCAGAACACCATCGACAACATGCACAGGCTTTGCTGAATCAATACGGGCTGCAGGATGGCCAATACGCCGTGTTTTACCCGGGTTGTCAGGCGGCAGGTTACCTGAAACGCTGGGGCAATGCCAATTATGCAGCACTGGCCCGTCAATTACTGCAACAGGGTCGGGTACAACAAGTGGCGTTGATTGGCGGCAAAGATGAAATGGATGACTGCAATGAAATTGCTCGCTTGGCTGGAAATGGGGTGGTTAATCTGTGCGGAAAAACCCAAGTGTTAGAGATTGTGCCCATTGCCATGGGCGCGCGACTCCAAGTAGGCAATGACACGGGAACCGCGCATTTGGCGGCCTCATCGACCGCGCCGATGGTGGTGGTATGCGGTCCTACCGATGTGTGGCGGGTACGTCCACAAGGCAACAATGTGATTGGCATTCAAGCTGAATTTGACTGCATGAATTGCTATTGTCGCCAGCCCTGTGTGCATCAACATCAATGCATGCAAGCCATTCAGCCCGCTGATGTCTTGGCCGCATTCGACACACCACCTGCCAACGGTGTCGTCATGCTGTCACCGCGCAGCGTTGAGCGCGCGCGCCTCTGAAAACAGAAAAATAGTACGCTAAAACACTACCGACACCTTGCAACACGGAAGATCGGGCTAGATGGTGGCCAAGATAAGAAATGTCTTGTCAGGACAATGTCCGGACGAATACAATGAAGATCGCCAACATCAGTCCGGAGGGGCATCATGAA
Source organism: Thiobacillus sp. UBA2487 (assembly GCA_002341815.1). Classification (GTDB taxonomy): domain Bacteria; phylum Pseudomonadota; class Gammaproteobacteria; order Burkholderiales; family Sulfuriferulaceae; genus Sulfuriferula. Next base: position 7,497 of record DDOT01000058.1, read on the forward strand.
CCCCCTGAATCTTTCCAAAACCGAACGCATTGACGTTCGAGCCAGCACACCAGTCAAGCAGCTACTGCAGGAAGCCGCGCGCGCCTGCCACAAGAACGTCAGCGAGTTCCTGCTCGACGCGGGCGTGACGGCGGCCGCGCAGACGCTGGCGGATCGTCGCCAATTCATGCTGGAAGACACGCAGTGGCAAGCCTTCCAGGAGGCGCTGGATCGCCCGGTGCAAAGCAAGCCGCGCCTGAAAAAATTGCTACGTGAGCCCGGGGTTCTGGATTGATCGGTGCTTACTCCCCCGTTCGCAAGCTCGCTGCAACGGATCAGGTCGATGCGTTCGACTGCGGCCAAGCCCCGCTAAACCAGTTCTTGCAGCGCTTCGCGCTCGTCAACCAGAAGGCCAACAGCGCGCAGACCTATGTCTGCTGCCAGGGTGACGTGGTGGTCGGTTTCTACAGCCTCGCAGTCGGCAGTGTCGATCCGAAGGCCGCTCCGTCGAGAGTGATGAAGGGGCTGGCGCGCCACCCGGTGCCGATCATGATCCTGGCCCGGCTCGCCGTGGACAAGGAGCATCAGCGTAAAGGTCTGGGCCA
>DDOT01000058.1:8224-8824 GCA_002341815.1 Thiobacillus sp. UBA2487
TTCCTGATGCTCAAGGATCTCAAGGGCATGTTGAGCTGAGGTGATGTCTCCACCCCAGTACTTCGATTCCGTACTTCAGTCATTTGGTGCGGGGTGCTACCCCACCACCAATAACAAAACCTCAACCGTTGTCGGTTGGGGTTTTTCTTGCCCGATCGCGCCGGGTCTCGCGCGTTCTTAGGGGTTCCTGCGGAAGCCTGCGGACTTCGCCAGGCGCCCAATCAATAGCCCCTGGGTACGACTGACCTCAGTCATAGGCCTGGCCAGCGCCGCTGGGTCATAGCGCCAGTTCGGCCAGTCTTTGGACTGCTAGAGGTATTCATAATCGCCGCATGCGCAAATCGTTCACCGCACATTGCGCAGTGAATGAGGATAGCATTCGCTCCATAACGGATCGCTTTGCCCCAGGAATCGGTGCAAGTAGGTGTGCTTTGTGGTCGTCTTGCCAAGCAAACTCACTCCGGCGAAGGGCCGGACTCAACGAGAAGCGTCGAGCGCACCATACAATATCAACTCGCATCGAACCCGCTGCTTTACGCCGATCTCTACCCCATCACGAGGACGCCGCCGCACACACTCTATTGACAGCACCGGCGCTTG
>DDOT01000071.1:0-2035 GCA_002341815.1 Thiobacillus sp. UBA2487
GTCTAAAGTTTTACACGCCCTTGCCGTTATTTACCCTATAACCGTCAGAGTATGAGGTAACGCCATGTCAACCATATCATCGCTAGGCAATTCGGTATTGCAGTCCGCATTACAACAAGTACTGGGTGCAACACCGTCCGCCACGGCCAGCGGTACGTCCAGCACCAGTGCGAACACAACGGTCAGTTTGGGTAGCAGCAACCCCGGCAACAGCCTCACGTACAATGCATCCGGCAAACTCAGTTCATCTCAGGTCAGCGCACTGGAACAGGCCATCAGCAAAAATGCTGGCAGCTCGGTATCCGCCCTGTTTGGTGCAACATCCGCCAGCTCGTCAGCATCCTCGTTAAGCGCCCTGTTGGGCGCATCAACATCAACCGGTTCGGCCAGCTCAACGCTCGCCGGCTTGATCAATAGCCAGCCTGCGTCAACCAGTAGCGGGCCGGTTACCGCCAGTCAGGCCGCACAAGATGTCCTCAGCGCCCAGCAAACCATCAACAGCACGTTGTCCAGTTTGCTAAGCAACAACAGCAATACAGCCAACAATTCAGCGACATCTTCGCTTAATTCGCTGTTTAGCTTAAGCACACCATCGACCTTGGCTGCGGCTGGCATCAGCAGCAGCACATTGGCACAAATCAACAACGCTCAATTAACAGGAACAACGGCGACCAATCCCGCCAAAAAAATCTGATCACTCGGACGTTGCTTGCATAACGGCTTTCTGTAACACGGAAAGATAACCGATAATCTCATCTTTCAACGTCAACAAGTGCGCGCACGCATCAATCGCGCGCTGACGCTCACCCGATTGGCAGTATTGCACGATATCCAACCCCAACTGATGCAATGCTTCATGAGTGGGTGCGATAGCCAAAAATTCAGCCAACTGCCCATAACGCTGGCGACCCTCGCCATCGTACCATCGACCAAAACGACAGGCATGTGAATCAGCCACTTCATGTTCGTTGAAGGCGGCATGGTAGTTCTCTACCCACAGAATGAGGCGTCTAACCCATTGCAGGTGATCTTGTTGCGCAACCAGCAAAGGGAAGTCCTTGATTTCCCACGCCACATTCGCCCAAGTGCTCCATACAGGATCGGCAACAAATGTATCTGCCCAAGCCAGTACCTGATCGGCCGGCATGGGTCGGGCAATGCCATACCCTTGAGCAAGATCGCATCCCAGGCGTATTAGCAGCACACCGTGTTCCGATGTTTCCACCCCCTCCGCAATCACCTTCCGATTTAATACCTTACCCATGCTGATGACCGCTTCAACCAACGCCAGATCGTCTCGATCATCGAGAATATCGCGCACAAATGACTGATCAATCTTGATCGTGTTGGCCGGCAGCCTGCGTAAATAACCCAACGATGAATAACCGGTACCAAAATCATCAAGGGAAAACTGGATGCCCAGCGCTTGGCAATCAGTAATCAATTGTTTGGCATGATGAATATCGCCTAACGCCACCGATTCGAGAATTTCAATTTCCAGCGACTCGGGAGCCACTTGCGGGTAACGCGCCAACAAATGTTTCAAGCGATCCAAAAACTCTGGTTTTTGAAAGTGATAGGCGGCAATATTCACGCTGACCACCCACGACTTACCGGCATTATTCCATTCACGCAACTGACGCAATGTGCGGTCAATCACCCATTCGCCAATATCCACAATCAAGTCTGAATGTTCAATCTGCGGCAGAAAGTCCAGCGGAGGAATGATGCCGCGCTCTGGATCTATCCAACGCAACAACGCCTCCATACCCATGATTTCGCCGGTGCGCAAATTGACTTTTGGTTGATAATACAGCGTCAGATGATCGCTCTTTAATGCGGTACGCACCTGATTGGCAATTTGATGTGTGGACTGAAGATGCCGATCTTGCGTGACATCAAACACAAGATACTGATTGCGACCGCGTTGCTTGGCCAAATACATCGCCTGATCGGCGTGCCGGATCAGGGTGTCTGCATCCACATTGTCCAGCGGATAAAGTGTTACGCCAACACTGGCCGAAATATGCAACAC
>DDOT01000071.1:2095-13584 GCA_002341815.1 Thiobacillus sp. UBA2487
TGTCGCGCACATTATTGAGCAGCAGAACAAACTCGTCCCCTCCCAAGCGGGCAACCGTGTCATCGCTACGAACCAAGCGTTCAAGCCGTTGTGCCACTTGAATCAACGTCAAGTCGCCCACATGGTGACCATAACGGTCATTCACCGGCTTGAAGTCATCCAAATCGAGAACACAAACCGCCAATAGCGTTTTATCGCGTTGCGCGCGGGCCAGCGAACGCTTGAAACGGTCATTCAACAAGGTGCGATTGGGTAATCGGGTTAATACATCATGATTAGCCTGCCAATTTACTGCATTGATTAATTGGTGCTTATCAGTGACATCATGAAATACCAATACACAACCATATAATGAACCATCTTTATTAAAGATCGGGGCGGCTGAATCTTCAATGAAATATTCCATCCCGTCGCGCGCGACCAACACCGCATGGTTGCTTAACAGCACAGTTTTTTTATGGCACAACACCTGAGCGACCGGGCTTGGCAGCATCAATCTGGTTTCTTCATGAACAATATGAAACACCGTTTGGATATTTTGCCCCACCGCCTCTTCCAGCGCCCATCCGGTTAACGTGATCGCCACATGATTCAAGAATAATATGCGTTCTTGATCATCAGTCACGATTACCGCATCGCCGATCGATGCCAAGGTAATTTCCGCTCGCTCTTTTGCCAGATAAAGTTCGCGTTCCATTTGTTTGCACATCGCTACATCACGTGAATTCATAAACACCTGCTGCGAAACCACATAAATTGACGATCCGAATCCACGAGCGAAATTTGCGCGACAGACGTGCCGCAAATCAAAGCAGCCAGCCATGCGATATCATCGTAAGCCGGTTCCGCTGGTGTATCGAGAATGTCAAAACACCGTAAAACAGCGATCCGCTCTATTTCATTTTCCGGTATAGGTGCTCGTTGCATACATATCCTGAAGAGATGGGTTTACGCCCGACACTTATACAGACAAAATCTGTATTTTTGCAAGCAACAACAGTAAAGCAAAGCAAAGCGGAATGGAAGTGCTTAAACTGATTTTTTTCTTACGTCTCAGGTTGCCGATTGCATTATCGATAATCTATAATAGCCGACAAAACTTATCCGGTAATACCTTATGTGGATCGTCAAGCTTGCTCTGGATCGCCCCTATACGTTCATCGTCATGGCGTTGCTGATTGTGCTGGGTGGACTGTTCAGCCTGAGTAAAACGCCGACTGACATCTTGCCGGAAATCGACATTCCGGTGGTGGCGGTGGTATGGAATTACTCCGGCATGCCGCCGCAACAAATGGCAAACCATATTGTTTCGTTCAGCGAGCGGGTTGCCACCACCACCGTTAACGATATTGAGCACATCGAATCGCAGTCGCTCAGCGGCATTGCCGTGGTCAAATACTTTTTCCAGCCCCATGTCAACGAAGACCTGGCCGTTGCGCAAATCACCTCAATTTCTCAAACGTTGTTGCGCCAAATGCCACCCGGCACCACCCCACCTTTCATTTTGGCGTACAACGCATCCAGCGTCCCGGTGATTCAACTGGCGTTGTCCAGCCAACGCTTGACCGAAGCCGAACTGTTTGATTTCGGCAACAGTTTCATGCGCACCCAACTTGCCACCGTGGCGGGCGCCTCACTACCCTTCCCATATGGCGGCCAACAACGTCAAGTACAGGTTGACCTTAACCCGGCTGCCTTACGCAATTTCGGCGTATCCGCCGCTGATGTTGCCTCGGCCATCGGGACGCAAAACCTGATTTTACCGGCTGGCACAGAAAAAATTGGCAATCTGGAGTATCACATCCAGCTTAATTCTGAATTTAGCGTTATCAATACGCTAAATGATATCCCCTTGCGCACCCGCAACGGCACGTTGATTCATATCCGCGATGTCGCATTTGTCCACGATGGTGCTCCGCCACAAACCAATATCGTGCGCGTGGACGGTCATCGGGCTGTTCTCATGAGCGTGCTGAAAACCGGTTCGGCATCCACCCTGACCATTATTGACAGCATCAAACACATGCTGCCCGGCATTCAAGACGACATGCCATCCGGCATGCAGATCCGTGCGCTGGGTGACCAGTCTGTATTTGTACGCGCTGCTGTCGATGGGGTCATTCGTGAAGGCTTGATTGCGGCTGCATTGACCGGATTGATGATCTTGCTGTTCCTTGGTTCATGGCGCAGCACCCTTATCATCACCATCTCAATTCCATTGTCGGTGTTATCGTCGATCATGCTGTTGTCAATACTCGGCAACACCATCAATATCATGACGTTGGGCGGGTTGGCGTTGGCCGTCGGAATTTTGGTAGATGATGCCACCGTGGCCATTGAAAACATCAACTGGCACCTTGAACAAGGGAAGCCGGTAACAACCGCCATTCTGGACGGTGCGCGACAAATTGCCATGCCGTCACTGGTCTCGACGTTATCGATTTGTATTGTGTTTATCCCCATGTTTATGTTGGCAGGCGTTGCCCACTACCTGTTTGTGCCATTGGCCGAGTCGGTGGTATTTGCCATGCTGGCATCATGGATTCTCAGTCGTACGTTGGTGCCTACGCTTGCCAACTACTTGCTGCGTGAACATGCCCCCCATGCCATCGCCGACAAAGGTTTTTTCGGTCGCCTGCAACATCATTTTGAAAATGGGTTTACCCGCTTGCGCGACCGCTATCATCAATTGCTCACGCAAGTCTTATCCCATGCGCGTGGATTTATCATCGGGTTTGTTGCAGTCGCCAGTTTATCGCTGGCCGTACTAGGCCCTTGGCTGGGTGAAAATTTCTTTCCAAGCGTGGACGCCGGCCAAATCAAATTACACCTGCGTGCCGCCACCGGTTCTCGTATTGAATACACGGCTGCCTTGTGCGATGAGGTTGAACAGCGCATTCGCCAAGACATTCCAGCCAGCCAACTCAGCAACATCGTGGACAACATTGGCTTGCCGTATAGCGGCATCAACCTGTCATACAGCACATCAGCACCGATCGGCCCTGGTGATGCCGATATTTTCATCACCTTGAGCCCCAATCACACCGCAACGCTAGATTATGTCAAACGATTGCGACGCGATCTGACCGCTCGCTTTCCCACCACCACCTTCGCCTTTTTGCCCGCCGACATTGTTAGCCAGATTCTTAATTTTGGCATGCCTGCTCCGCTTGATGTGCAAATTGCCGGCAATAATCTGGCTGCGGTGCGTGAATACGCCGATCGTCTGTTAATTCGTTTGAAAGGCATTCCCGGCACGGTCGATCTGCGCATTCAGCAGGCGTTCAATTACCCGCAGATCAAGGTAAATGTGGATCGCGATGTGGCAGCCAGCGTAGGCTACACCGAGCAGGATATCGCCACTAATTTGTTCACCACCTTGTCAGGCAGCTTCCAAACCACTCCGTCGTTTTGGACCAATCCAAAAACCGGTGTGCAATATTCTGTGGCCGTGCAAGCCCCGCAATACACCATGCAGTCACTCGATGACTTACAGCATATGCCGGTCAACACCAATGGCAAACCGCAGCAACTATTAGAAAATTTGGCCAGCATACAGCGCGGCAATGATCCTGCNNCCCGCCGTGGTGAGTCACTACAACGTCAAACCGGTAATCGACATATTTGGCGATGTCCAGGACACAGACTTGGGCAGTGTCGCCGGCCAAATTCGTGACGCATTGCAACAGATGCCGCCTCCCAAAGGGGTGGATGTGACCCTGCGCGGCCAGGTAGACACCATGCACACCTCGTATGTCAGCCTGGAATGGGGCTTGCTGGCCGCCATATTGCTGGTCTATTTGTTGATTGTCGTCAATTACCAATCGTGGCTGGACCCGTTCATTATCGTTACTGCGCTACCGGTCGCACTGGCTGGCATTGTGTGGATGCTGTTTTTGACCCACACCACCTTGAGCGTCCCTGCACTGACCGGCGCCATCATGAGTATGGGGGTCGGCGCCGCCAACAGTATTTTGGTGATCAGTTTTGCCCGAGAACAACTGGCTAGTGGCATTAGCGCACGGGAAGCTGCTTTACAAGCCGGTTTCAGCCGTTTTCGCCCGGTTCTGATGACAGCAATGGCCATGATGATCGGCATGCTGCCCATGGCACTGGGACTTGGCGAAGGTGGTGAACAAAATGCCCCCTTGGGTCGCGCTGTGATTGGCGGTTTGCTGTTTGCGACCGTTGCCACCCTGTTTTTTGTACCCGCCGTATTCAGCGAGCTGCGAAGCCGCAGGAGCTTGTCATGACCCCAACACATACCCCCATCAAAAAGTCACGCCACACCACTGGCTGGTTCCTCACCTTGGCAGCAATAGCCAGCGCGGCCTTCGGTATTCACCAGCGCATGCAGCAGCACACCGCATTGGCAGCCGACGCTCAAGCAGCCAGTATGGTGCACGTTGGCATGACCCATCCCGAAGCGGAAACCAGCGCGCCTGATTTGGTATTGCCTGGCACCCTGCAATCGTGGGTGGAATCGCCGGTTTATGCTCGTGCCACCGGTTATGTGAAGCGCTGGAATACCGACATTGGCGCACACGTGACTGCCGGACAAGTGCTGGCCGAATTAGACACCCCGGATTTTGATCAACAAGTCACGCAAGCCCGCGCCGATGTGGTCAACGCGAACGCTGCATTGCGACTGGCACAAACCACCGCTGAGCGCTGGCATGCCTTGGTGGCGCAGCGCACGGTTTCACCACAGGATGCCGACACCAAAGCCGAAGACGCTGCCAGCAAACAAGCGGCTCTGGATGCCGCACAAGCTAATTTGGCCCGACTCTTGCAACTGGACCGCTACAAGTTTTTAACCAGCCCGATCAATGGCATTGTTACCGCCCGTAATCTGGACATTGGACAACTGATTGATATTGGCACCGGCAACGGTGCCGCCCATGAGCTGTTTCATGTGGCTGATGTGCATCGCATGCGTGTGTATGTCGCGGTGCCGGAAAGTGAAACCGGCATGCTGCGCGTTGGCTTACCGGTTAAGCTTCGACTGCGCAGTCAACCCGGCCTGACCAAAACCGCTACCCTGACCAGCACATCTGGCGCAGTTGATCCATCCAGCCATACCATGCTGGTTGAATTGCAAATCGACAACCCGCAGGGTAATTTGTTACCCGGCGGCTATGTAGACGCACTGTTCCCGCGCCAACCTAACCCGAGTGTCTTGCAAATTCCCGGTAATGCGCTCATTTTTAACGGTAAAGGGACCTTTGTGGCAACCATTACCCCGCAAAACACAATCAAGCTGGTACCCGTCATTCCGGGACGGGACTTTGGCAAACGCATTGAAATTCTGCATGGCTTAACGTCTGAGATGCCTATTGTGGTCAGCCCGCCCGACTCTATCCACAATGGCGAAAAAGTCATTGCCAGTGCGTATGGTGGGGTGCATCCATGATGAATGACACCATCCAACACCGATCATGCCGGAAATCTGCCAACTTGTCTGGCATGGCAACCGCCTGCGTATTGCCGCTGGGGTTGTTGTTAAGCGCATGCTCGTTAGCGCCCACCCAACCGGCCAGCGCTCCCGCAGCAGATGCACGCTGGCAGGCTGCCGGCAACTGGTTGAGCGCACAAAAACCCACCGAACTGCAACCTGTATGGTGGACCACGTGGAACGACAAGGTGCTGAACCAACTTGAAAACAGCGCCAGCCAAACCAACCAAGACCTGCTGGCCGCTGATGCACGCATTGAACAAGCGCGCGCCGCTGCACGTGCCGCTCATGCCACGTTATTCCCCAGCCTTGGTATTGGTGCATCACACTCAGTCAATCAAGCCTCAAGCCATAAGCCTTTTCTACCCCCTGGCCTCAACACCAATTACCAAGACAACGTGCTGGCCTTGGACGCCAGTTGGGAACCCGATGTGTGGGGACAGCTCAGCAATACCGCTCTGGCAGCCGACCAACGCACCCAGGCGGCAATCGACGACAAAGCAGCACTGATGTTATCGCTCCAAGCCGAAGTCGCCAGTGATTATTTTCTGTTGCGCGCTACCGACACCGATATCGACGAATTACAGCAATTGGTCAGCAACCGGCTGGAATACCTGCAATTAACACAACAAATGCTTAGCACCGGCATTGCCACCATTACCGACATTGATCAAGCCACTGCGGCCTACGACAATGCCAAAAGCAATCTGGCAAATCGCATGCTGGCGCGCGACCAACTCCAACATGCGTTAGCCTTGTTATGCGGAGAACCCGCTACCCATTTTCAAGTGGCCGTCAGCAACACCGGACTGCCCGCCCCGCTCATTCCTTCTCTACAATTACCGTCTCGCTTGTTGATGCGTCGCCCGGACATCGCCAGTGCCGCTGCCGCCATGCAAGCTGCCAATGCGCAAATTGGGGTGGCGCGTGCCGCATTTTTCCCGGCGATCAACCTGAATGCCGTGGCAGGTTATGAAAGTACCGCTTATCGCAATTGGTTATCTGCACCAACCCAACTTTGGTCCTTCGGCCCATCAGTTGCCATGACCTTGTTTGATGCCGGTCGGCTGAACGCCCTGGATGATCAAGCGCATGCCGCTTGGCGCGAATCAGTTGCCAACTGGCGTGGCAGCATTCTGAATGCATGGAAAGAAGTCGAAGACAACTTGTCCGCCGTCCACAGACTAAATACCGAGCAACAAGCCAATGATGATGCGCGCGAGCGCCTGGATGAGCAATTGACACATGCCAATATGGCATTACAAACCGGCATTTTGGCACAGCCTGATTGGCTCAACACCCAAAGCCAGCAAATCACGGCACATATCACGGCTGAAGATACCGAAGTACAAGCACTAATCGCCAGTATCACCTTGATTAAATCGTTGGGCGGTGGATGGCAACCGACATCATGATTTCCGAGCACATTCCGCGTCGTTGCATGCGCGATGATGTCCGCGATATTCTGTTGCGCCGTATTCTTGACGGCACTTACCCACCGGGCGAACGTCTTGTGGAACTGGGTTTGGCGCGCGAATTTCAGGTCAGTCAAGCGCCGGTACGCGAAGCGCTGCGTGAACTGGAAGCCATGGGTCTGGTGCACTCAGAACGCTATTGCGGTACGCGGGTGCGTGAAATCAACACCCGCGATTTGATCGAATCCTACCAACTGCGCGCATTGATTGAAGAGCAATCTGTTGTAATGGCTGTTGCGCTGCCGACGGATTTTCTGGACGAAATGCATCTGTGCATGCACAGCATGACCGACGCCATGCACTGTGGCGATACCGCCCGTTATATTGCTGGCGTGACCCAATTTCATCGATTGATCGTGCAACAATCGGGCAATCACTTGTTTCTGCAAACCTGGGACAACCTCAACGTAGCGGCTCGTGCCCACATGATGGCATTGCGCATGGGCGAGCATTTACCAAAACTGCTGAATAACCATCAAGACATTTTGCAAGCGCTGTCATCCAATCGACATGAACTCGCCGCCGAACAGTTACGCAAACTGTTCAACCAGCTCATACAGTTTCTTTCTTTGAACCAAACGTGACGCATACCACCATGAATTTCTGTGAAAAATTAACCCAGCAAACGCTGTGCCCAAAACAGCGCCTCAACATGAGCAGTGTTAAGCTGTTCCGTGGTCAATCCAAGTGCATCCAACACCCCATCGATAGAGGCATCATGATGCTCTGCCGCTAATGCAAGCTGCAAAAATGGGGCATACACCCCTTCATGATCCAGCAACGCGTCGACTACCGGTTGTGGCAGGCGAACGTGCTCTAATGCCTCCGTCATGCTGGTCGCCAGCAAACGATCCAACATGGAAAACATGCCGGTGATGAACAAGCCTTCCGATTCGCTGTGAGACAACAAACGTGAGCCCAACAATTCAACCATACGTCCGCGCACCAATGCGGTATGCAACAACAGCGGAGAGCTTTTCGCTGTGCCAGTCGTAGCAAACAGCACACACAGCCAGCGATTCATGCGTTCATAGCCCAACAATGTAATGGCATGACGCAAAGATTCGATTTCGAAATTCAACCCAAATGCAGCAGAGTTTATATAAAACAGCAACTTGTATGAAAGCGTGGCGTCCCGTTTAAGAATCTCTTCCAGTTTGCCTGTATCCGCGTTGGCACGCACCCCTTCCATCAATTGCAATAAGGTGGATTGTGACGGGTTCAGCGGTTGAGCGTTGCCAGCGAGGACATCGGGAGGCGGTTGCATAAAAAACGCACCCACAAACGCATGCAACCCCAATTTGTGACAAATAGCATATTCTTGCCAAGAGGTCACTTGAGCTGCCGCCATACGCAGTGCAGAATTCTTCAGTAAAGAAAAAATGCGTGCTTGGGCAGAAAAATTACGCGCTTCAAAATGCACTTCGATTAACGTAACCAGTTGTAACTGATCTTGATGTAACGCAGTCAAGTCTGCACCACGCAGCATGATCTCATAACCATCTGCGCGCATAAGGTTGAGTAATTCGGCTGCTTTTTCATTTGCCAATACATCAGGGGTCACAATCAAACCGATTTCCCCCGCTGATAACGCTGCGTAAGTTCCTTCCAGCAAGGTTGCAACCGTCGTCGGTAGAAAAAAAATGTAGCGGGAAATCGCATCGGTTTCCTTTTCCGACCTCCCAAGTACATGCTGCAACAAGGTTTGTGCTTCGTCATCAGTAATAGCGGATGATTTACCAGTCGTGTCATAATACAACTGATAACCCAGCAAACGCTGATTCGGGTCAAGTAACGGATCCCTGATAACGATAGATTGCCGCTGCATGGCGACTAAAACCCCAAGCTACTGAGCAAATCATCCACCTGACTTTGATTGGCAACTGCATCATCATTTGCCTTGATCTGTGGGCCATTCATCAAACTGTTGTCACGATCATCATCAACGGGCAGATTTTCACTGGTTGGCGAATAATCAATCAGCAACTGCACCAGTTGGGATTCCAGGTCGGCCGCCAGATCAATAACCTTACGGATCACTTGACCGGTAATATCCTGAAAATCCTGCGCCATCATGATATCCATCAACTGCTGCTTGGTAACATCAGCCTTGTTGGCCATCTCATGCATGTCGGATGCCATCGCCGCGCTATCCTGACCTGCGGCCAGCTGATCGGCCATTGCCATACAACGATCATGAATTTGCTCTTGCAGTGGGATCGCTTTATCGGTGGCATTTAACACCCGTTGCGCTGCGGCATCTGTTTTTGACATAACAAAATTCAGGCGCTCGCGTACGTCCGGAATATCTCGCGTTGCATCTGCAATCACCCGATCCAGACCAAGCGCGCGCAAACTGTCGTGCAGCGTGCGCGTTAACTGACCGACACGCGCAATCAGTTCTTCATTACAACAACTTTCCCCTTGCTGCCGTTTTGGGTCGTTTTCCATGCCAACCTCCGGTCACTTGCCCAGTTTTTCGAAAATCTTGCTCAACTTTTCATCTAGTGTGGCCGCAGTAAACGGTTTAACAACATAACCATTGGCACCGGCTTGTGCTGCCGCAATAATGTTTTCCTTTTTTGCTTCCGCAGTCACCATCAACACGGGCAATTTGGCGAGTGCGGCATCTGAACGAATACGTTGTAACAGCGTCAGGCCATCCATGTTCGGCATATTCCAGTCCGTTACCACAAACTCGAAGTTGCCTTTTTGCAACATAGACAGCGCAATAGCACCATCCTCAGCTTCTTCAACGTTGGAATAACCCAATTCTTTAAGTAAATTACGCACAATCCTGCGCATGGTCGAAAAATCATCCACGACCAAAAATTTCGTATTTGGATCAGCCATCCGGCAACTCCCCGTTCAATTGGTCTTCAATTTTGGCATGCTCTACAGCGTTATGCTATTCTTTTAGCGCCTGCACGCGCACGCAACGCCGCCATCAAGCGTGTTGCCATATCCGGCAAAGCAACAATTTCATCGGCGGCTCCTATCGCAATTGCCTCGCGTGGCATGCCAAACACCACACAAGACATTTCATCCTGCGCCAAGGTATACGCGCCGGCCTCACGCATTTCCAGCAACCCGCGGGCACCATCTTTCCCCATGCCTGTCAAGATAACACCGACAGCAGAAGCACCCGCTGCCAGCGCCACTGAATTAAACAGCACATCGACGGATGGACGGTGACGATTGACCGGCTCGGTTTGCGCCAGCTTCAATGCGTACCCANNTACCCCGTGCCACGTTTGATAACCAGCAAGTGCGAATGTCCCGGGGCAACATAGGCATGACCTGACAGGGCTAATTCATCATCACGCGCCTCACTAACCGCTATTTTACACAAATCATTCAAACGTTGCGCGAATGACTGTGTAAAGCCGGGCGGCATGTGCTGTGCGATCACAATCGGCGGGCAATCAACCGGCAAACGAATCAGAACATCCCGAATAGCTTCTGTGCCACCCGTCGACGCCCCGATCGCCACCAACCCGCCCGATGGCATATTGCCGCCCAGTGGCGACAAAGCACCTTGCGCTAGCGATACCATTTTTTTGGACACTTGAACCTTGGCTGCGGTTCGTACCTTTTCGGCCAATAGTTCAGCATAATCACCCAATGCACCCGCGCGCGGTTTGGCGATAAAATCCACCGCACCCAATTCAAGCGCGCGCAAGGTTTCATGCGAACCGGATTCTGTGGCTGATGACACCATCACCACGGGTGTTGGTCGCAAACGCATCAAGCGTTCAAGAAAATCAAGTCCATCCATGCCCGGCATTTCAACATCCAACGTCACCACATCCGGATTGGTCTGCTTGATCAATTCACGGGCATGCCAAGCATCATGTGCCATACCAATCACTTGCATGTCCGCTTGCGCTGACAATAACTCGGCCAGCACATTACGCATCACTGCCGAGTCATCTACAATCAATACCTTAATTTTCATTGTATTGTCGAGTCCCTACCACCAACCGCTGGGCATATGCCTGTTCACGTTGCACAACCGTATCGTTTCTCAATTCTCTGATTTTTCTGACAAACACCTTACCGGTGCGTGGGAAAAAATACACTTTGCGCGGGTGATCACCCTTTAAATCTTCCGCCAGCAAGCGGATATTGCGATTTTTCAAATAAGTCAACGCGAACTCGGCATTGCGGCTACCCACATTAATCTGTCCGAAATTCTTAAGCACATTCCCGCCACCAAACAACTTCGCTTCCAGACGATCCAAACGCGCGCCATTGGCTAACAACTCGTCGATCAGAATGTCCATCGCATAATTGCCGTAACGCATGGAAGCGCCACCTGTCGAACCGGATTGATAGCCAGGGTCAGGTAACATAAAATGATTCATGCCGCCCACGCCCGCCACCGCATCCCGCAAGCAAGCGGAAACACAGGAACCGAGCACCGTAACCAGCACCATATCCTGCTGGGTATAATAATACTCACCGGGTAACAATTTGGCTGCCTGACATCTAAACGATCCATCGTAATAAATATTGCTGGCAAAATGTTCCTCAGCCCCCCCCCAACCCGCCATTAT
>DDOT01000071.1:13697-14249 GCA_002341815.1 Thiobacillus sp. UBA2487
TGCGTTTTTTTATCAAAATAAATCATGACATTACGGCAAAATAACACATCAAATGGTCCGAAATTTGGCCATGTTGCTGACAACAAATTAATTTGCTCAAACTGTATCAGTTGCTGCAATTGCGGTCTAATCCGCACCATACCAGAATTTCTGCCGCTGCCTTTCAAAAAAAAACGCTTGATTTGTTGTTGGGTAAGCCGGCTTAAGCGTTCTTCAGGATACACACCCGCACGTGCCGTTTCCAACACTGCCGTATCAATATCACTGGCAATAATCCTCACTGGTGGGGTAAGNNCTGTCAAATGCCTCACACACGGTCATGGCAATCGAATACGGCTCTTCACCGGTCGAACTTGCCGTGCACCAAATATTGACCGATGTCGAACACGTTCGAACATAATCGGCCAATATCGGGAAATGATGTGCTTCACGAAAAAACGAGGTTAAATTGGTTGTTAGCGCATTGGTAAAGGCCACCCACTCATCACTACCTGGGCTACTTTGCAAGGCATCCAAATAGTCCTTAAACGACGTCATGCCCAGCACGCGCAG
>DDOT01000071.1:14259-14458 GCA_002341815.1 Thiobacillus sp. UBA2487
CGACGGGCCAATCGCCCATATACCATTTCCTGCTTTTGCTCGCCCAACGATATGCCGGCTCGTTGATAAATCAACTCGCGCACGCGCAAAAAGTCCTGTTTGCTGAACGCAAATTCCTGACCACCCGTTGTTGGCAAACCAAATGGGTATTCAACCATAGTAAAAGGTAAATCCGTGCAACCCGATCTTTTCATGAATT
>DDOT01000145.1:0-1904 GCA_002341815.1 Thiobacillus sp. UBA2487
CCAATTAAATAAAATTTCAATATGAAACGCAAGTGAGGACGCGCATTAATTTATGAAAAGATCGGGTTAGGTTGTTTTTTGTTTGAGGCCATCCAATAACCGCTGATGAATTCCGCCAAAGCCACCATTACTCATCACCAAAATGTGGTCTCCGGTTTGCGCGGTTGCCAAAACCAGATCAACCAGTTGATCCATGTGATTTTCTATATGCACTTTGGATCCCAGCGGGG
Organism: Thiobacillus sp. UBA2487; assembly: GCA_002341815.1. Classification (GTDB taxonomy): domain Bacteria; phylum Pseudomonadota; class Gammaproteobacteria; order Burkholderiales; family Sulfuriferulaceae; genus Sulfuriferula. The sequence goes on from DDOT01000145.1 coordinate 231, forward strand.
CAAGCGCTTCAGCGACATCCCACCCCAGGTTGTTGGCGTAACAAAATACCTCATCCGCTGCCGTCAGACTGTCGGCTAACGCTGCTTTCATATTGCCCGACTTCATGGTGTTCGAACGTGGTTCAAGGACTGCGATGATGCGTTGTTTGCTGCCAATCTTGTGCCGCAATCCGGCCACTGTCGTGGCTATGGCAGTAGGGTGGTGAGCAAAATCATCGTATACCGTCACGCCATTTTCACATCCGCGCCATTCCATGCGGCGTTTCACGCCGGAAAAACTTGCCAACGCCGCACAGCCTTGCGTGAGAGGAACCCCCACATGACGTGCCGCCAACAACGCAGCAACCGCATTGCGGACATTATGCCTGCCAATCAATGACCATTCGACTTTTCCTCGAATTTCTTCACCATCCAGCAGAGTGAACACTGACTCACCTGGGCCAGCATGCCAACCGATCGTCTCATCTGTCCATAAAATCGGGGTCCAGCACCCCCGATCAATCACGCGTTGCAAACTGCTTTCTCGGTGCGCAATAATCTGCCCGTTGCCTGGAACGGTCCGAACCAGATGATGAAACTGCGTTTCAATAGCAGCCAAATCCGGAAATATATCGGCATGATCAAATTCAAGATTATTCAGAATCACGGTTCGCGGTCGGTAATGTACAAATTTAGAGCGTTTGTCAAAAAACGCGGTGTCATATTCGTCAGCTTCGATGACAAAAAATGGACTATCGGTTAATCGAGCCGACAGGTTGAAATTACCCGGAACGCCGCCAATAAGAAACCCGGGTGCCAAACCCGCATAATCCAGTATCCACGCCAACATGGCTGACGTCGTGGTTTTTCCGTGTGTTCCAGCGACAGCAAGTACCCACTTATTTTGCAACACCTGTTCAGCCAGCCACTGTGGCCCGGAGATATAGGGCAGTCCTTGTTCAAGGATTGCCTCCATCAATGGATTGCCGCGTTTGACCACATTTCCAATCACAAATATATCGGGTCGAATTTGCAATTGGTCAGCATCATATCCTTCCACCAAATCGATGCCCAACTCCCGCAACTGGTCCGACATTGGTGGATAGACCTGGCTATCGCACCCGGTGACCCGATGTCCCGCTGATTTGGCAATTGCCGCAATGCCGCCCATAAATGTGCCGCAGATACCCAGAATATGTATATGCATACCGTTAATTTCCAGCTTCCCCGACGTTACCGGTTGTTAAATCAACCAAAATATTATGTTGGGGAATAACACTTGCAATAGCCAGCAGAAACAGCTCGATAAAGTCTGCACGTTCTTGTGCCGGTAGCGTGCTATCCCGATTGAACGTGCCAAACATGGCATCATGAAACGATGCGATATAAATAATTTGCTTTTTTAAACTGTCCAGGTCAGGGCCGCCTATTCTGGGTAGTTGTTCTAATACAGGCTCATTCAGCTTGCTGCGTATCGCGTTATGCAGTTCTTCAAGGTATTCCGCTGCGCTATCACGACCGTTTTCATCCTGTAAGACAAACGGCATGCTCAGNNTCAGTTGCGCACCAGAACGGGTTTTCAGGGTGACCTGTTTGTTAAGCGGTTGCTGAATGGATTTAACGCCAGGCGGTAAAATAATAGCCATAATTTTCCTTCATTGTTTGTTAGCGTAGCCCGATTTTTTCATAAATTAA
>DDOT01000145.1:1912-6225 GCA_002341815.1 Thiobacillus sp. UBA2487
AAATTTTATTTAATTGGGCGTATGAATCACGACGCAGCGCTTTCATAAAATGCCACTCTGTAACAACATCCTGCGTGATCATCACGCGAATTCATGCAAAGATCAGGTTAGAAAAACCAACCACGCCGGTAACGTCAATACGTATAATATGGTTGTCCAGGCAATAATCAGCGCGGTTAATTCTACATCCAAACGATATCGATCAGCCAAACTCAACGCCATCAGCATCGTAGGAACGCCACTTTCCAATACACCGGCAACTTGCGCCGGCTGTAACTCACCCACCATTTGTTTTGCAGCCAACCAAGCCAGCATCGGCAATACCAGCAGCTTCCAGATAATCACCAGTATCGCTTCTCGTCTTGGCACCAAGCGTTGCCAAGGAATGGACAGTCCCAACATTAGCAACATAACCGGTACAGCCGGTTGACCGATAAAGCGGGCTGCATGCACCAGCTTGTCTATTGGCCAGCCGGTATGCGCCAAAACAACCCCAATCACAAACGCCCAAACTGGCGGCAATTTGATCCAGTTAATAATTGGATGGCCCGGATCCCGGACTTGTTGACCAATATGTGTGGCTATCCATACCCCTAATCCCCACAGTAACGGGGTAGATGCCCCCATATCGGCAAACGCTGCAAATTCGCCGCCGCGTTCCCCATAAATATAGTGCAAGACTGGATAACCGACGAATAATATATTACCGAACATACCGCATAACATCAGTGCGGCACGGGTTGGTGCTGCGATATGGGCGTAACGACAAAGCCATTCAGTGACAACGTGCAGTACGCCCCATGACAGTATGATACCCGCGATCATTATAAGCGGCACGGACATGAGCTGCTGATCAAATTTAGCGGTCGCTGCTGCTGCAAACAACAGTGCAGGGGCAAACAAGTTAATGACTATCGTGCTGATATATCGCCGCACCATAAGCACGTCATTCTCGCCCAAGCGTCTTTGCCACCATCCTCCGGCTGCTATCAATAAACTGATCGGCAACATGACTTCCAGCATCAAGTCCGTATAAGCAATGTGCGGCATGGCAAGTACACTTTCGGTTCAGTAACACAAAGAATGGGTCAACAATTGCTGATTGACAGGTGGCAGTCCTGATTTTATCATTCAGGTGTACTTTTTACACTTCTAACCATGTCATTTTGCTATGCATATCCTCGTCCTGCCGTAACCACAGACATTGCTGTGTTTACTATTCGCAATCAGCGCTTGTCCGTTTTGTTGATAGAGCGAGGCGGAGACCCTTTTTGTGGGTATTGGGCTTTACCAGGTGGGTTTGTAGAACCCGACGAAGCGCTTGAAACCTGTGCATTGCGTGAACTGGAAGAAGAAACCGGTATCACCGGCGTATGGCTTGAGCAACTGTATACATTCGGCACACCGGGACGCGATCCCCGCCAGCACGTCATTACGGTTGCTTATTTCGCTTTGGTGCCCATGGAATCGCTTGTGTTAAAAGCGGGATCAGATGCTAATGATGCGCAGTGGTTTTATATAGACGATCTGCCCAAGTTAGCGTTCGATCACCAAGACATACTTGATTTGGCACGCCACCGCCTACGCGCCAAACTTGATTATTCAACGTTAGCATTTCGCTTTATCCGCGATAATTTTACCTTGGGTGAATTACAGTCTGTGTACGAAATTATTCGTGGTGAAGCACTGGATAAACGTAACTTTCGCAAGTTTGTTAAATCGTTGGGCTTGGTTGAAGATGCCGGTTATTTTAAGCAAGGCGGACCTGGTAAAGCCGCCAGGTTATATAGATTAGCCTGTCCAGATCAACTTTATTACACACGTTAACAAGGTCATTATGCACGCTATTCCTATGATTCCGAGCATTATTGCACCACCAACGGTTGAAGAACGTCTCGAACCGGATGAACGTCTATATTTACTGGATCGTATAAAACAACGGTTATCCCAACAAAACGTTTGCTTGATCGCGCACTACTATACGTCTGCCGATATTCAAGCGCTGGCTGAAGAAACAGGTGGATGTGTGTCGGATTCACTGGAAATGGCTCGCTTCGGTCACGCCCATGCTGCGCGAACACTGATTGTTGCCGGCGTGCGTTTCATGGGTGAAACGGCAAAAATTCTGAATCCCGAGAAACGGGTGCTCATGCCCAGTCTGCAAGCTGAATGTTCATTGGATCTCTCATGCCCGGCCGATGTTTTTTCTGCGTTCTGTGACCAACATCCCGAACGGGAAGTGGTGGTGTATGCCAACACATCTGCTGCGGTCAAGGCGCGCGCAGACTGGGTTGTTACGTCAGGAATGGCTGTAAAGCTGGTTCGTCATCTACACGAACAAGGCAGATCGATTGTATGGGCTCCGGATCGTCATCTTGGCCAATATGTTCAATCAGTGACGGGCGCCGATATGTTGCTGTGGCAGGGCGGTTGTGTCGTTCACGAAGCGTTTCGTGCGGATGCATTACTAGCTCTGAAACAACATTATCCTGAGGCTGCCATTCTGGTTCATCCAGAATCGCCGGCTTCGGTTATTGCGCTGGCCGATGTGGTTGGCTCGACCACACAATTAATTCAGGCTGTTCAGCACTTACCTCATCCCGTGTTTATTGTAGCAACTGACAATGGCATTTTTCACAAAATGCGCCAAGCGGCTCCCGGACGTTTACTGCTGGAGGCACCGACGGCAGGTGTCGGTGCGACGTGTCGCAGTTGTGCCCATTGTCCCTGGATGGCCATGAATGGATTGCGGTCGTTGCTGCATATTTTAGAAACCGGTGAAAATGAAATTCATATCCAGCCCGATCTGATTCAACCCGCCTCCGCTGCCATTCAGCGTTTGCTGGATTTTGCGGTCGCATCCAAGTGAAACTTTTGAACGGGTCTGTTACTGCCATCACGAACACTGCTCGTCGATTCGTTACCAACCGTTCTATTATTTATTTTTTTGTTTTTATTTCCGGTGGTTTAAGTACTTACGGATTTTCACCGTATGGGTGGTATGGACTACCAATTGCCAGTATCGGCGTATTGTTTTTTCTTTGGCGTAAATATCCATCTTCTGCAGGTGTGCTGGGTTGGTTGTTCGGGTGCGGTTGGTTTTTAAGTGGAGTATCCTGGTTTTATACCACCTTTCATGTTTACGGCCATTTAGGCATTGTTACCTCACTGTTGGTATTGGCTCTTTTTTCAGCCTTTTTAGCTGCTTACACTGCCTTGGCCGGTGCCTTGTTTTTTCGCTTTCGCTTGTCATCGGATTGGCAACTAGCTGCCCTTTGGACGACTCAAGAATGGTTACGTCGCATTATTTTTACCGGCTTTCCTTGGCTCACTACCGGCTATAGTCAAATTCCAGCTTCCCCTTTGGCGGCGTTAGCACCATGGGGTGGTATTTTTGCCGTTAGTTTTGCTTGTGCGTTGTTAGCCGCCTGGCTTTCCAGAATGCAATTACGGTCTTTTTTATACAGCGGATTATTGCTTGTATCTTGTTACGCCATTGGTTACATCACATGGACCCAACCCGATAGGCCTCCCATTTCAGTCAGTCTCATACAAGGAAATATCGATCAAGCCGATAAATGGCGTCCCGAGTCATTGGAAATGACTTTGGTTGCTTATGCACGTATGGTTCAGGCCAGCCATGCGCAACTGGTTATTTTGCCTGAAACGGCCATTCCCGTCTTGGCAACTGACATACCTTCTGAATATTTCGACGATTTATCCCGCTCAGCCATTTCGCGGCATGCTGACGTGTTGTTTGGTGTTCCCGAGCAAATTGACAGTCACTATTTTAATAGTTTGATGAGTATCGGCAGTGCAACGACCCAGGTTTATCGCAAGGTTCATCTGGTTCCCTTCGGGGAATTTATTCCGATGCATCAATCTTTGGGACGACTGCTGGATATTTTGGGATTANNTTTCAGTAGTGGTGCAACCCATCAACCCGCCATCCACGTTGCCGGTCAGTCAATTGGTGCAGACATATGTTATGAGGATGCATTCGGTGACGAGATTATTCGTGCTTTGCCTCAAGCCGGCATACTGGTAAATATCACCAATGACGCTTGGTTTGGACGTACGACAGCAGCCTGGCAGCACGCACAAATGTCGCAAGCACGCGCTTTGGAAACCGGTCGATACATGTTACGCGCCACTAATACCGGCATAACCGCCATNNATTGATGCAAAAGGGCGATTTGTTGCTCGTTTACCGGTTTATACCCGTGCGACTTTGAATGGGTTTGCACAGAGTTTTACGGGCGCTACACCGTATGTTCGTTTCGGTGATTTTCCGGTTTTATTATTGTGTTCTG
>DDOT01000131.1:0-1906 GCA_002341815.1 Thiobacillus sp. UBA2487
TTGGGCTGTATCTCAAAAACGGTGGTTTACTTTTTCTTCAAGATTTTTTTGATGGATTTCATCAATGCACTCGCCATTGCACGACCGTATTGATTCCTGAACGGCTGAACATGAATGGATTGAGAGAGTTACCAGTACCAGTACCAGTACCGCCATTTTGCGAACTGCCATACACTAGCAGCCCTGTGCTCGAAATTGAATAGTTTGGTGTGTACGCCGCACCCTGACCAATATCCAGATTGCCTGTGAGATAAACACCATTCCGCTGGATGGTATTTTTCGGAAAGCTGCCATTCGTCAGATTGAAGAAGTCGTAATAGCCTTCTCCCGTCGAATTGCATGTTTGCGTTCCAGGCGCAACGAATGTGGGGACCACTAGAACGCCATTGATCACGATTGGCAAGTCCGAAATGGTCGCCCCGGTTTGTAAGGCGGCAGGCGTGGAGGATGCCGTTGCACCCCAAACACCATTTGTGTAGACATAAGCAACCCCGACCCCGGTTGCCCAGAGCGGATTCCATCCAGTCTTGTTGATGCCAAAGACCGTCATGCCGGTTGAACTGGCCGCCCAGAGATACGGAAAATTATTCAGTTGCTGATACCCAATGTAATTGATCGCCAATCCGTCTTGCGTTTGCCCGAGTGAGCCGATATTTCCAATATCGGTACTGGCATTTCCCGTGAAGGACATGATATAAGCCGTGCCAGTCGAGTTGCCGAAAAACAGGCTGCCTGAGTTTGCGTCGTAATACAAATTGCTTGTTACATAGCCATGACCAATCGCGCTGGCCGGAATCGTTGCCGTTGTCGCCGCACCCGTCGCAATATTGAATTCGATCAGCGTGCTTGATGTGGTTGAGCCATTCGTCGAATTGACGATGAAGGCGGCGTACTGGCTGCCACCAATCGAGCCGATCACGGGTGCCTGCCGCTGCGGATACTGCAGCGGGGAGCTGCTGCTCGGGAGCGCCTGTGTGTTGGCGGGCATCGACGTTTGCGGCGGCAAGAAGGTGGTGACGACCTTCGATGGGTTGCCGTTTTTGTCCAGAGCCAGGTCATACCAAAGTGCGCCGCCATTGGCGCTTCCAACAAGATAGGTGCCCCAGGTTGTAGTTCCGGAGGTCGTGACGGACGCATCAGCGACCGTGAAGTTACCGGCAAAATTATCCTGGTAAGGCCAGGCACCGTAGTTTTGCAGTTGGCTCACGAACGAACGTGGCATCCAGGCCCAGTTCAGCGCGCCGCTCGACGCGTTGACCGAGTAGAGAAATCCATCGTCGTTGGTGAACAGCAAGGCCTGGGGCCGCGATGTCTCGGCCGCTGCAAAAGTGGTGTAACCCGGCAGATTCAGATCCAGTGCGTTGTTCGGTGGCGTTAACAGGGTCGCTGCATCGCCTGGAGAGAATTCGTCGAGCAGAGAGCCCACGGCACGCGTGCCAAGGTAAGGGGCCGTGCATCCAGAAGGGGTCGGCGAATAACTTGCATTCGGGTCGATGGTGTAATTGACGATATTTGATGTGGCGGGAACGCAGGTGCTTGGCGTGTTGGGGAGCGCAAATGCCGCCGTATCCAAGGCGGTGATCAGCGTTGGCGTCTTCCCGTCCTTTGCGGTCGAATAAAGACCTCCAGCGCGATTGGTGTCGGTCATTTTTGCTCCCGCCTCCCAGGACGCAGTTGTCGCTGGTGTGCCGTTCGCGGAAAGTGCGTACGCCGTCACATAGCCTTGAACCGGGCTTGGATTGCTGGTGAGGGTGTAGATCAGGCTGTTCGACGACACGGTGAGCGGCGCGACCGGCGCACCGACCGTGCGCGCTGCGGGGCTTGCCTCGAAGCAGGTAATCTCATGCACGTTTGTTCCGCCACCAGTCGACCCGCCGAAGCCAAACAGAAAGTTGGAAGGAATCGG
>DDOT01000131.1:2022-6254 GCA_002341815.1 Thiobacillus sp. UBA2487
ATAAGTAATCGGCGTTGCGCCAGATCGGGTCGCCGAACTGTTCCCTTCTTGATTGGAAATCTGGTTACTGGTTGGCAAGGTGACGGCAGCGCCTGGAATCACAGCGTAATCATTGATCGGGCTGGTTGTGATCTGCTGTGGATTTGACGGTGTACTATAATCCCACAACGTTCCTGTTTGGCAGGTTTGCTGCACTGCATCAGTTGAATAAGGGTTTCCATTTGCATCGGATGTTGTAGCAAGAGAGCTCGGGTAGTAGGTTGGGTAATTTTTATTTAGNNCACGCCCAGTTGACATTACCCGATCCGCGCAGTCCGATTTCTCCTGGGTTTTGCTGTCCCTCGTTGGAAGGCGTCACTATTTGACCGGAAGCTGTGTTATCGTTGTAATTCAGATAGTTTCCGTATTCATCGATTCCAAGACCGATGTATGCGCCACTCATTCCATTATATGGATAGTTCGTGTTAGAGCAGCTGTATCCAAGACTGCCACCAAAAGCGCCGAGATTTGATGCCGTGAAGTTAACGCCATTATTTGCATATTGTGACGCGTCAATCAGATAAAATCCCATGCCATCAGCACCAGGCGTGGTGCCATCGCTTGCCGTATAAGCATTTCCTCCATAAGTGTAGGTGGTAAACGTGACTTGCAATCCTTGGTTTGAAGGAAACGGGTTTGCAGAGATAATGGCACCGCTTTCGGCGGTGCCTTGGCTCCCTCCGTTTGTCAGGCGCAACGCGCCATTGCCGACAGTGTCCGGGGCTGTGCCGCCAGAGGGTAGGCCGATAAGCGGAAGAGCGCTATTGTTAACGTAATACGGATCGCCGACGCAAGCAGGAATGCCGAGCCCATTCGTGACGGTTGTGTTCGCATCACCTGCTGTCAAACAGGCCCCGCCAAGAGCAATCCAAGGATTGTTCACGGTGTCACCAGTAAAATTTTCCTGAAGGATATTGGCGACCTGAGCGTGTGCCGTTGCATAAAACGCGATGGCGAACAGGCCGATGCCGATCGATAAAATGAAATGAATCAGGCGTTTCATGTGCATTCCCCCGTTGCGGCGTTGAATCATTAACGGACGCATAACTTATAAACCGATTCTGTATCTGTTCTTACCTGAGACCGCGCATCAATGGTGTGGACCCAGATGTCGTAATAAACGGCTGTCAACCCTTGGGTGTTACAGGCGGATGCATCGGTGCGGCCTGTTGGTTGCACGAAGACCCAGGCCGTCTGCGTGGGTGTTGCGGCGGAGGGCGTTGTTGTCGTGGTCAGCTTAGCCTGAGCACAGGTGTCCGTCGATGTTGATGAGGACATGCAGGTGCTCCAATAGCTTGGCGTGGGCGTGACGGCGTTTGCGGGTTGCACGTTCAGGAACCACGATTGGTTCGTGGCGGAAATTTCCAGAAACCGGGAACTGCCGACGCTGTTGATCTGATTGGCCACCCACTGCAGGGCCAGATCGCTCGCGAGGATATTCTTCTGCCGTTCGCTGAAGTGATCGGTCAGACTGGTGTCCGTCAGCTCCCCCCGCAGGGCGAACAGCGCCCCGAGGAACATCAGGAGCAGCACCACCAGTGAAAACAGCAGAACCGAGCCCTGCTGGTTCGTCGCGTTGCGGTTTGACTTGTTTGTCGCGTTCAGTCCCATGTCGCATCTCGCAGGGCAATGACCAATGTGCTCACCTGGAAGTGGCGGTGCACTTCCTTGGCCGACACGGTGTAATTCGTAAAGGCGTCTGGGCTGACAAGCCCTGATGCGGGCTGTGGAACCACGATGGCGCTCGGTGCGGTGTAAGAAGCGTCGTCATACAGCGAACGCGAGATCAGGGCGATGGCAACCGAGACGACCTGATCAGTTGGCTGTACATCGCTCCATGCCTTGAAGGTGGGCGCGGTTCCCGCGGCAGCGCCTGCGGGGACAGTACCGAACAAGGCCTGCACGCTCACCACGCCGGGGGCGATGGCTTGGGGCTGCCCCACGATCTGATCGGTCAGGGCGTTGTAAACCGCGCGCATCAAGACCGGATACCCATTGCTGTCGTCGATCCAGTATTGGATGGCCTGCAGCGCAGTCGTTGACTGCCCCATGTCGAGAAGGCGCGCGTGCTGCAGATGGCTGGTTGTGAGGGTGCCAAAGTTGGCACTTGCGATTTGAGTTTTAAAGTCTGAATATCCACCGCTCGGCATATAGGTTGTGCCAGGTGTGCTGGTGGCGGATGTGGCGGTGACGGACGAAATGGGCACACGCATGCAGACCAGGCCCGCCGACATGGGCACTTGGAGCAGGCCAGTATCCCCTGCCGCCAACCCTTGCGTGGACGCTAGCTGCAACGTTCCATTGCTCATGGCGTTGGTCCAGTTGCCGAATGCTGCTGTCGACACCGGGGCAGGGACAAGCGTCGGGGTTTTCGATCCCGTGGTCATGTAACTTGCAACCGAAGGTGCCTCGGTCATCAGGAGCACTTGCGTGCTGTTCGCAGCCGGCGCCCCCACTGGCGGGTAATTTGACGTTTTCCCTCCCAGCGGGAGGGTGGTGCCTTGTGTCTGGTTGACCGCCCATGCCGGGAAATCGGTGACATTGGACGGATTCATATTGGAGTCATAGGCCAGCGTGAGCGCGCATTGCGATTGCCCTGCACCAAACATGAAACCTGCACTGCCGACATCCCGTGTGAGCAAAGTAAGCGCCCCACGCACGTTGTTGTTGACCATCGACACACTGGACGTGTTTTTGTTGCTGTTCAGTGAAAAATCCAGCACCCCGAAAATGACGATGGACATGATCAGCGCTACAGCCAAGCCGACCATCAACTCGATCAAAGTCAGCCCCTTTTGTCTGGGCGCACACGGCCTGGGCTTAATGAATGCCGATCTGTCCATTGAACACCTGTGAACGTTGAAGGCTGCCCTGGGTCCATGCCAGCTTGACGGAAATTCCGCAGCTTTGGCTCGAACATGCATTACCGAGCGCATCGGGGCCAGGAGTGATGCTGACTGTCAAGCCTGGAATTTCTGTTTGCGCCTGAGTGAACCAGCCTTGCAGCCAGGTCGGCATGCTGCTGGTCGAGTTGACGCTGGACACATTCAGGGCAGGAAGCGCTGCGGGATTACTGGCGAGCGTAGACATGAGGCTGTCAGCTTGTGCCTGGAGTGACAGCACGGTTTGATTCACAAAAGGCGAGGGCGCGATGCTTGAATACAGCGATGCCAGACCAAGCAGGCCGAATGAAAAAATCAGAAGCGCAATGAGCGCTTCGAGCAGGCCGACGCCGCGCTGCCCGTGACATGTGCGAGATTCAGGACGCATAGGACGGATTGGGCACAATGGCCCCGGAAGCGAAGACTTGGAACGATGAGCTCATTGAGCCGTTGCTGTATTGCAAGATGCCAGCCGGTGCACCGGTCACGATGCCCGATGAGTCGAACACCATGACGGCAGCGCAACTCCCTGCTCCGCTGCCTTGCAGGGTGCAGACAACTCCCGGAGCGTCGGCGAGCAATTGCGCGGAACTGAGCGAATGCGCCGTGCAGTTGGGGCAAGAGCCGCTCTCGGTCACAGCCCAGGAACCATCGGCACTGATGGTCATGGTGACACTTTGCTGCCCGGAGAGCGCCTGCCCCTGGGCCCATGCCATGTCTTGCTGGAACTGACTGGTGATGTCCTGGGTGTGCTGGCTCTGAATGGTCGTGAGAAACGAAGGCACGGCAACGATCAGCAAGATGGCCACAACAACCGTGGTCACCAGAAGTTCCAGCAGCGTAAATCCCGCCTGTCGGGTTCGATGATCGAGAGTGATGGGCATGAGAGTCTCGCGGAGGGCGTCTTGTAGGAATTACTGGATCGCGCAGTCGCCGGCCTGATCTTTTGTCCAGCAGGTCGTGTTTTTTGTCCAGCCGTTCGGGGTATATGGGGTTGCCTTGTTACCCGCGCTGTCAAGCGTGAACACGAACCCATTGGCCGGGCCGGTTCCGTCGGCCTCGATCGAATAGCTCGTCTGCGTGGTCGTCGGGCATTTGATCGTGAAGTTTGTCGCCGTGACTTGGTTTGCACAGCCGCCCACGTAGGTTTCCTTGTCCTGAGCCCACTGCGCCAGCTGATTGGCCTGAGCCAACATGGCATCTTGTGCGGAGTGCATGTAGCCGCGCATCACATAGGCGTTGTATGCAGGCAGGGCAAGTGCACTCAGAATCGCAACGATCGCCACCACGATCATCAACTCGATCAGGGTG
>DDOT01000068.1:0-187 GCA_002341815.1 Thiobacillus sp. UBA2487
CAGGTCCATCGGGTGCATACACCAGAAGGACGACGATCTTGTCACAACCCGGATTACGACTTACGATACAACTCAGCCCCCATGCGCACAAATTCGATTGACTTGGCTTCCATGCCGGCCTGCAATGCCTGTGCTTCACCCACCCCCTGATCGCGCGCAAAATCACGCACGTCCTGGGTAATTTTCA
>DDOT01000068.1:259-699 GCA_002341815.1 Thiobacillus sp. UBA2487
TCGTGGAATTCGCGGGCCTTGTCTGGATCCAAGCCCAGATTGAACTGATCTTCCCATCGAAATTCAAAACGTGCTTTTGACAAGGCATTATCGCGAATCTGCGCACCCGGATGCCCCTTGGCCAAATCGGCCGCATGCGCCGCCAGTTTGTAAGTAATAATACCGTCTTTCACGTCATCTTTATCGGGCAAGCCCAAGTGTTCTTTCGGCGTCACGTAGCACAGCATGGCCGTANNCCAGCCGATCTGGGCCGCGCCGATCGCGCTGGTGATGTGGTCATAACCAGGCGCAATATCCGTGGTCAATGGCCCCAAGGTATAAAACGGTGCTTCGTAACACCACTCAAGCTGCAGATCCATGTTTTCTTTGATGAGTTGCATGGGAACATGGCCCGGACCTTCTATCATGACCTGACATTCATGTTGCCAAGCCACCTGCGT
>DDOT01000068.1:749-11320 GCA_002341815.1 Thiobacillus sp. UBA2487
AGACCCGGGACGTAACCCATCACCCAAACTGAAGCTCACATCGTAAGCTTTCATGATTTCGCAAATTTCATCAAACCGGGTATACAGGAAACTTTCTTGATGATGCGCCAAACACCACTTGGCCATAATCGAACCGCCACGCGACACGATGCCAGTCATGCGATTGGCTGTCATCGGAATATATGCCAAACGCACACCAGCATGGATCGTAAAATAATCAACGCCTTGCTCGGCTTGCTCAATCAGCGTGTCACGAAAAATTTCCCATGTAAGTTCTTCTGCCTTACCATCCACTTTTTCCAACGCTTGATAAACAGGCACCGTACCAATCGGCACTGGCGAATTACGGATAATCCACTCCCGCGTTTCGTGGATGTTTTTACCGGTAGATAAATCCATAACCGTGTCGGCGCCCCAACGGATCGCCCAGGTCATTTTTTCAACTTCTTCCTGAATTGAAGAGCCAAGGGCAGAATTACCGATATTGGCATTCACTTTCACCAGAAAGTTACGCCCGATAATCATGGGTTCAATTTCCGGGTGATTGATGTTGGCCGGAATGATCGCTCGGCCACGGGCAATCTCATCGCGCACGAATTCGGCCGTCACGTGTTTAGGCACACTGGCACCAAACGACTGCCCTGCATGCTGGCGCCCCAACAAATCCACCATACGCTTGCCGGTAGGACCGGCTGCACGCAATGATTCCAGGTATTGTTCACGCAACAGGTTTTCGCGAATCGCGACAAATTCCATCTCGGGAGTCACAATACCGGCACGTGCATAGTGCATTTGCGTTACATTCGCACCTTGCGCTGCACGCCGTGGTTTGCGCTGCAATCCGGAAAAGCGCAGGCTGTCCAGCGATTCGTCTGTTAAACGCTGCTGACCATACGCCGACCCCGGCGCATGCAATTCAACGGTATCATTTCTTTCAACAATCCAGGGTGAACGCACGCCGGCCAGACCTTTGCGGATATCAACCGACACCGCAGGATCGGTGTATGCGCCGGAGCAATCATACACAAATACCGGGGGGTTGGGTTCGGTACCCATGGCTGCCGGGGTATCTGACTGACGGATTTCTCGCATGGGTACGCGAATATCGTCTCGTGAGCCCGTGACATAAATTTTGCGGGAATTGGGATAAGGTTGAACAGCAGCTTCATCAACGTGAGCCTGTTCAGCGGTAAAATCTGCAGGATGATTCATATATTGCTCCAAAAATACGCAAGGAGCACAATGTGCTTCCCTACGACGGTACTAACCGTATCAGGTTCAAAGGGTATCTCTCACCTGTCATTGCGACACATTACCCGTAACAGATTAACCATTACGCATTAATATGCCAAATCAGGACCCCCAGCATGGTGCCAAAATAGCTGAAATATGGAATAATCGCAAGTGTTTGTTGGCAAGTAAACCCCCACCCAAAATGGTTGCATTTACTGCCAACCTGTTGACCGATGTCAGTACCGGATAAGATTAATGAATATCGATAAAGCCCGTTTCAACATGATTGAACAACAAATTCGCCCTTGGGATGTTCTCAATCTTGAGGTTCTGGATTTGCTCAAAGAAATCCGGCGTGAAGAATTTGTTCCTGCTCAGTGGCAATCGCTGGCATTCGCCGATCTGGAAATTCCATTGGGGCATGATCAGGCCATGATGTCGCCCAAACTGGAAGCGCGTATCCTGCAAGAAATGACTGTTCAACCCGATGATCATGTGCTTGAAGTTGGCACCGGCAGTGGTTACTTAACGGCATTGCTGGCCGCGCGCGCCAAACAGGTACACAGCATAGACATCATTGCCGAATTCACTGCGCAAGCCAATGCACGTTTGCTGGCGCACGGCATTCATAACGTCAAGTTGATCACCGCCGATGCATCGCGCGGCTGGTCACAAGCAGCCCCCTATAATGTCATCGTGCTGACCGGTTCAACACCGGTACTGCCCGAGGCATTTAAACGTGATCTGGCCATTGGTGGCCGTCTGTTCGCCATTATCGGCGATGCTCCTGCCATGAGTGCTGTTCGCATGACACGGGTTAGCGAATCGACCTGGACCACCGATCATTTGTTTGAAACCGATGTCAAACCGCTGATCAATGCATTGCAACCCGAGCGTTTCGTATTCTAACCCGATCTTTTCATGAATTAACGCGCGCCCTCACTTGCCTTTTGTTTCATACTGATTCACACAGCGCGCAATGATCGGGCTAAACGTCCGTCATTTCAATTTGGCACACGCCACACCAAATAACCGTGTCCGGCGCAACCCACGCTTTGCGGCCACATTGTGCGCAGGTTAACCGGGTTCGTGTCGGCGCCTTTTTAGGGTTCGGGCGATATAATACCGCTTTGCCGTCAATTTCTGTCGGTAATCTATGAATCGGCGCAGGTGTTGCCGTGTAATCAATACCCGAATCACGCAACGATTTTTTTACTGAGTCTTGCGCTTCCGGGGTGGCCGGCAAATGCCTGTCCAGCCAAGGAAATACAAATCCGCCATCCACCAGTTTCCGGCATGCAACGATAAACGCGCCATCCGGCAAAATGTAGTGGGTCATGCTTCGTCCGGTTTTTTTACCACCGGGCAAACCCGTTTTTGATGGCATCAAACCCAACGATTCCATTTTATGCGCCCATTCACGATTATGCGCGTTGGATGGTGTAGGCTTACCCGCGTGCGCTTGCCAATGGTGCACCATTTCATGCACTAGCGTTGAAAGAACGTCTTCAACAGCGCGCAACGTAAAAAATCCGGGGTGCATGCCCAGTTCATCGACTTTTTCACCGGATGGAGAGATAAATCGATCTTTGTGATGATAACCATAGACACGATTCGTCGAACGCAACGTAATTAAACAAGGTGGTAACTGGTTCTCAAACAACTGGACATTAAAATGATCAAAGGCTGCCTGCAAAGCAGCGTACAATTCTGTGGTCGGAGAAATTGACATAATAGATTACCGTTATGATCTTGAGTGTTTTTTGGACCTGGCCGGCTTACCAACACAATCCTTGGTGGTCCATGGCCGTGACATTCGGAGAACCATTCAACAACAAGTCGGCATTCCAGTTTGTGTCAGCATTGCTGCCGCTGGGGTCAATCCACATTGGGCCATGCGTCGCAACCTGAAATCGCCCAACTACACCACCAATTGGCATGAGTTGCCGGTGGTGCGCTGAATCATCTATCGAATATACCTTAAGGAAGATGGGATGGACCGCTTCTCGGATGCCACTCTCACAACTGTTGCCGGACAAATGCCTGCAATTCCGGACTCAAGCTTTGCGTTGCCAGCGCTTTTGAAAATGCCTCATCTGCAGCATCCTGATGTTTAGCGGCCTTTTCAGCTATGCCCAAACCCATCCACCAGATACCAGACTGCGGATTTTGGCGCAAGGCGAAGACATATTGCTCGATGGCCTCATCATTCTT
Organism: Thiobacillus sp. UBA2487; assembly: GCA_002341815.1. Taxonomy (GTDB): domain Bacteria; phylum Pseudomonadota; class Gammaproteobacteria; order Burkholderiales; family Sulfuriferulaceae; genus Sulfuriferula. The sequence goes on from DDOT01000068.1 coordinate 4,197, forward strand.
TCCTGCTTGCTGCAGTAATGTTGCTAGCAAAGCGTGATAATCAGACTGATCCGCAGCAAAAGGCAAACTGCGTTGCAACGTGACAATAGCCTCGTCATTCTTGTTCTCGGCAACCTGCAGACGGGCCAACAGCATCGCCATATCAGTATGAGTCGGGTCAAGCGCCAGGCCCGTCTGCAAACTAAGCGCTGCTTCGTCACTGCGCTTTTCCTTAATCAACAAACTATCCAATGCGAGACGAATTTTGGCATTGGCAGGTTGTTTCTGTAATCCACTCTGTAATGTGGCAATGGCTAACGCTAGATTGCCTTGCTGCGCCTGTTCCAATGCGTGATTATACAATTTTTCGGCAAGCTGGGATTGGTCTGACGGTTCGGCTTGTATCGACACACCCGGTGACAAAGCCTGTCCGTGTGATCTGTCAACTGCCGTCGAGGGCGACAATTTCCTTTTCTCAGACAACGACGTGGAAGGCTCGGATAAAGACAACGACAGAGACTGATTTTGCTTCGGACCAGAAGCCTTATTATTCGGCTGTGCACTCACACTATCGCTTTTCGGCGGCGTACTGGCAGACAAAATCGGCGTAGCAGGCATCACATGCAATGCTGCAACAGCGTGTCTGCCAGGAATAGCATGTACAGACGGATGAATTCCTGTGACAGACTTTTCCACAGGATGTATGAGATAAAACCATGCGATGCCAAACAAAACACAAAGATTAATGATCCCAGCGATGACAAACCACACCCACTTCGGCACAGATGGCGTTTGTTGCTCAGGGACGATAGCGACTTGAGCAGGCAATGGAACAGCGGATTGTTGCTGTTGCGCCAGATCCTGCAGCATGCGATTAATAATACTCATCTCGGGACAATCCTAAACAATAACCATGTACCAATACCCAATAGCGCAAATAGCACAACGGGGACGACCTGTCGCCACCCGAAACGCGGCGGCAGTCGAACCGATTCCGTATCACGTGCCGCAGCTTTGATCTGCTTGACATCAACAAACGTTTCTCCAGCACCAAAGCTAGCCATCAATGCTTTATGGGCAAGTATATTCACCAAACGAGGAACTCCCCCGCTGATTTTGTACATGACTCTGGTCGCAGCATCCGTAAAAAGTGGCGCCCCACGATATCCGGCCGTCTGCAATCGGTGCATCAAATACTGTTTCGTTTCAGTTTGATCCATGCCAGCCAGCCGATAATGAAAGGTGATGCGCTGATTCAGTTGGCGCAAATCATTTCGTTTCAGTTTTTCATCAAGTTCCGGTTGACCGAACAAGACGATCTGTAACAATTTCTGCTTCTCGGTTTCCAGATTGGTCAAAAGACGCAAAGATTCCAAGGTTTCCACCGGCATCGCCTGAACTTCGTCGAAGCATAACACCACCCGTTGCCCACCTTGGGCCAGTTTCAGCAACATATCAGATATCATTTTGAGGGCAACATGCTGAGCACAGTCTGCCGGCAAATCAATACCAAGTTCGGCTGCCATTGCCAGTAACAGGCTTTGCGGCGTCAGACAGGGATTTGGAATGAAAGCAGTGACAATATCCGGCGCCGTTTCATCGCTATTAAGCTGTTCGATACAAGCCAAATAATGTCGGCACAACAAGGTTTTTCCAGTGCCGATTTCGCCTGTAATCTTAACAAAAGGTTCTCCCGTATGAGTCGCGACCAACAACGTATTCAAGGCAGCCTGATAATGTCTGGCGGCCAGAAAATAGCTGGTGTCTGGTGTCAGCGTGAACGGGTACTCACGCAGGCCGAAATGCTCAAGGTACATGATGATGTGCGTCGCTGGCTTGCAGGACGTCCTGCGTCCAGTCATCCCCTCCCTTGATAATGGTGGTTTTGAGCAAAATAACCAGTTCGTTCTTTTGCGTAATGCGATTGGTGTGTTTGAACATGCTACCTAACACAGGAACGTCACCCAGTCCGGGCACTTCGTTATTATCATCGGTGCTGGTTTCCTGCATCAACCCCCCAATGGCGACAATGCTACCATCTTGCACCCTTACCACACTGTCGGTTTCCGACACAGTGCTGGAAGCCAATGGCAAAGTGAGCGTGCCAAGCGATGCGCCAAGATTGATAACACTGTTCTTGGTAACAACCTGACTTACCGACGGATGAATATGCAGTGTAATCAACCCTTCGTCTGAAATCTCAGGTGTCACATCCAACGCAATACCTGAAAAAAACGGCCGCAGGGTAACATTGGGGGTCGCCGCCGTGGTGGTGGTGCTGACGCCGGTGACGGTTGAGGTAACATTGGTCACAAAAAAATCGTCCGTACCCACTTTGAGTACGGCCATCTGGTTATTAAGCGTGGCGATGCGTGGACTGGACAACACCTTGGTCTTGCCTTGGGTGGATAGAAAATTCAGCATGGCTGCAAAATTATCAGATTGTGCAGTGATATTCAGCAAACCGGCACTGGTTGTAATGGCGCTGGGAATGCCTGGCGCGAACAACGTACCTAGCGAGGTCCCCGCCAAAGCGCCTGGTACTGCAGCGTAAGGCGAGGCGCTGGCGCCCGTCGTGGCTAACGCCGCGCCACCACTCGCTGCGCTATTGAATACGCCACCCGGCAAATTTGGCCCGGGAACAGACAGGGTTGATGGGTCTGCACCCACAGAAAAACGGCTCTGGCCATAGCGATTGAAGGCCGCCCAATTCACGCCGGTCTGAAACTGATCACCCAACTGGACCTCAATAATCTTGGCTTCGAGCATAACCTGGCGATCGATCGACAATTGCATCGCTTGCAAATAATTCGCCACCTGATGAATTTCACCAGGCATGGCGTGTACCAGAATAATGCCCGATTCCGGATTGACCACCACTTTACGGTCATCCTTATCTCCGATAATCATCTTCAATGAGTTGCTCAGATCGTTCCAGAAATCGCTTTTGATTTGTGTACTAATTTTGCTGGTCTGAACCGTTTGAGCATTGTTTCCGGGGTTGGTGGTCGGCATAGCATTAGGCATGCCATTGGGCAGACCCGATGATGGGCTGTCGCTGACAGAACCAGACGTCACACGAATATCAGAAGAACCCTGCCGCTGTCCTGCAATATAATTAACTTTGAACACATGGGTTTGCATGGTCATCGGCAGAATGAAAATACGATTGCCTTCTATCTGATACTCATAACCGTACAATTCATGCAGGGCATTGATCGCTTCCGGTACGGTCACATTTTTCAAATTAACCGATATGGTTCCATCGAGATCGGGCGGAATCAACATGCTGTAACGGGTACCCGAAACGATACCCAGAAACACCTGCGCGGCAGGCGCGTTATTTACTGCCAAATTGAAACGAGGCTCTGAGGTCTGCGCTGGAGCAGGTAGATTAACGACCAGCGGCGGTAACAGTGCATTGCGAACAGCGGCCGATTGTTCCGTTGATGGTTCAGGCTTTTTAAGCTGCGCCAGCGTTGCATCGATATGGTCCTGAATATGATCAGGCTTGGGCTGTAAACTACTGCACCCATTCAGGCCAACGAGAGCCAGTCCAGTCAGGCTATACAACACACAGATAATAAATCGAGATGCAAGTATTCGCATAGTGAACGTTACCAATCCGAATGATGGTGCGAAGAAGTAATAGGAGCAACGACGAAACGCTTACTGACATTGGGATACAGTTTCATAGTATTCATTTGTCCATCGGCCTTCACCCACAGATCGTGGTCGGTAATACGCAAAATTCGTCCCTCTTCGATACGGTCACCCACCTCAACCATTTTACCGCGCACCATGGCACTGCAATGCTTGCCGCGAACCATGATAATCTGGACAGGTGAGGCATTGCTGGGTACAACCCCGGTACTGGGTGCATTGATACCGGCCGGAGGCTGGGTTGGGTCCATCACCACGTCGTTGGCACAAGCCATCATAGTGGTTCCGCCAAGCAGGCAGAAGAAAATTATTTTTAAATAGTGAGCCATGCCCGATCCTGGCTGAGTGTGTAAAGCCTCAACGTAAGTTGCAGGTTGTGCTGATCATCAACTGCCAAAACAGCCTTACTCCAAAACATGCGCCATGGCGCTGCTTCGAGCGCTTGCATATCATACACCAGATCTGCATAAGAACCGGTCAACACCAAATCAACACCGTGCTTGTAAATGTGCGGACGGGTATCTGACGCCCGGTCGGCTTTTTCGTTGGCAGATGAAGGATGCGCCAGTAGATTAAGGGGCACTGACCCGGAATTTGCCGAAGACGGCGCAGGATCAGCCGATTTTCCCGTTACCTGCCCATCCAAGGTTTCCACTGGCAGCGTGGTGAGCGATATCAGCCTTACGCCATGGTTATGACCCAATAATTCTTCCAGCATGACCGGCATCTGCTGCGGCGTCACCAATCGGCTCTGGATAGCATTCAACGTGTTGTCGCCACGCTGCGCCATAAGTCGCAAGGCAGCCAATTGCGCTTTAATTGGCGTATTGGGGTCACCGCTGTTGCGCCGCACCAGAAACTGGATTTGCTGATTCATTGTGGCCAAGGTGTTCTGGGTTTGGGTAATGTGTTCGGATGCTGCTTGTTGTTTTTCCAATGCAGGATCAATTAACACCTTATTGATCACGGTGATCATCGCCAATACCAGCGCCAAAAAAATAATAACCCGTTCACGCAGGCTCAATTGGTCAATCCGGGCTTCGGTACCACGCCAATATTGCAGCAGAGATTTCATCATTCCACCCCTGTACCGATTTTACTTGGCGTCAATCCGGCGTGCGCCGCTGCTGACGCAGCGCCATTTACAACAATATCTGAACCGGGTATCGCGGGCGAGCTCGCAACCTTAGGATTGCCTTCGGGATCAATGCCGGTTTTACTCAACGTAAATTCAACATACGGCAAAGCTGGCACAGTGCCCTTGACTGTATTGGCCGGAGCGGATGTCGCAGACAAGCTTGCTACCTTGGGGTTGCCATCCAAATCGACATCGTCGGGAGGACGAATCGACAAAGCAGCGAAATGTACACCGGCGAACACCGGTTCTCTGCCTAATTGCCGAATCAACCTGGCAATAGCATCAGCATGCACGCTTCGACCATGCAACTGAATTTCATCACCCATGCCTGTAATACTGAACCCGGTCAGCCACAAACCGTTCACGGTTTGACGGGACAAGGCAAGAAACCAAGCAGAAAACCCACGTTGGTTGCCCAGATCGCCGCTATGCAAATACTGAAGGACCAGTTGCTGATCGCGCATAGATTGTTGCAGATGAGTCAACTGATCCAGCAATATTGGGCTGGGTGCGTGAGTGTGTGCCGCCAGCGTAACCAGTTGTTGCCGGGCCTGAGCCTCCAGTTGATCGATCTGGGCCACTTGGGTATCTAACGTATGAATCTGCGTACTGACATAGGCATAAAACAGCAATATCCCAACAAGCAACATCCCAAGCGCCTGCACCATCACCAAAGCAGAAAAATATGTTTTCTGCTTACGCAACAGAGGATTACATAGATTAATCTGTTGGCTCACAGTCGTTTTTCATCCCTGCGCAAGACTTCACCCAAGCACATTTGAAATCGCATCTGCTGCTCGGCCTGCTGCAGATCGGGCGTTTTACCAAAATCAAACACTTCTGCCAAATCCAGCGTTTCAACAGGCAAGTACAGATTCTCCTTTAGATAATCCGCCATCTCGACAGCTTGCGGTAAACGCGGCATGATGCGCAATTGAGCAAGATTAATGAAATTATATTGCCGGTCGATATGATCGAAACTGCGTTGCAGTTCCAGTGTTATTTTTTCAAAAAGTGCTTGTTTTTGTTCGGAACCAGCTTGGGCAATGTGTGTGAAGCCGATGTCCAACCGGCGCGAAAGATAGAGCTCGCCCGCAAAGACCAGCGTCAATAACAAACAACATTCATTGATCGACAACAGCGCAATGCCACGCCCCTCGATTGCCACTACTGACGCGATATTGCGCTGAGCAAGATCCGGTATATCAATAACTGAAAGTGATATGTTTTCAGCGTCACACCACTCCTGACGCTCTGCGACAAGGTGATTACGTGCGCTGACCGCATACATCAACGGTTTGCGCGCGGAAACTGCCGAATCAACAGGGAGGCTAAGTACATCGATGGTAGCATCTTCAATGTGGTAATCCAGCAAGTCCTTCAATAACCACCGAACTGCCGTCTTGAGTTCTTCCTGTGGCACATTGGGCATTTCAACCAGAGACAATTGATATTCATTTTCGGATAACAGAAACAGGCATTCGTATCGTTTGAGATTCCACTCCGCATTTGCTTTGGCCAGCAATTCGGGTACACCACCCTGCTCTCGAGGGTAAAAATGTGCGAACTGTACCTGGGGAGGCGATGTGTCCATGGCCTGCACCACGCACAAACCATCGGTTTGCGACTGAACAATTATCCGCCCGACAGCCCTTTTGGATCGTGAAAAAAATTTCATAAATTAATCATTGTCCTGAAGACCCGCCCCGCGCTATCCCGTTCCCCGTATATCTACGTATGAAATTATAGCAATAGCCGCCCATTGTCAATTTTTTGACAGATTTTGTCTGCATTCCGTACTGATTACTATCGACATCCGGTGCGCAACAGACGAATTCACCAAAAGATCGGGCTAGGTTCAATATTTTTCCTGCATAAATATGAATTGATTGGCATTGCGGTAAACGCCAAACGTAGCGCGCGCGACTGGATCAACCGTATACGAACTGCCGGACCACTTACCCTGCAGCCAAGACATCCCTGCCACCACTGCGGCGCTTTGCCCACCACCGCTGACCAGACAGGTTTTTCCCGTCGATGCCCCGGCCAGATTTACCGTAAGGTCCACGCTGCCGTTGTGCGTTGCCCCGGGCGAGCCCAAATTCAGGATCGTGCTACCGTTCAGCAGAGGACTGCTCAAGGAAACAGCCGTCTCGCACGGAGTCAGATTAAGCTGATAATTACCCATCGCCACATTATCGGCGGCGATGGCTGTACAATTATCATAGGTATTGGTGACAAAGTTGCTTCCGTTCCAGTATTGCGCCTGCACGGGAACCGGCAGCGACAGGTTCACCGCACCATTGGCGTTATTGATACTGAGCCGGCCATAATAAAACAGGTT
>DDOT01000068.1:11455-12154 GCA_002341815.1 Thiobacillus sp. UBA2487
GACCGAACGAAGGCCAACAGATCAGTTGGATTTACGCTAACAACACCCCCTCCCGTGCCAGGCATCATATTAACCACAGGCAATGACGTGGCACTGGTGTCCAAACCATTGGGTGTGGCGGCATACACAGCGGTCGGAACTGGCGTATTGGTATAATTTCTCATGATATTATTATCATTAATCTCACTTGAAGCGGTATTACCATCGTAATAACGTGCCGTAAGGGTCGCTTGAGGTACTACCAGATAACCAAAAGGTTGTCCGATATAGGTAAAGCTGCGCTTGGGTGAGACAGCAGCACTATTGCACTGCGCGTCCGACGCATTAAATGTCATGAATTTTGGTGTGTTAGGAACAAGGTCGAAATGATCCGGCACGAAACGTCCGATCTTAAAAGCTGCTGAGGTAATGGTCATCTGCGTTGCGGTCGAGTCGTTGGCATCCACCTGAGCAAAGCTACTATCCTGCAACTGCACACTAATGGCACCGGCATCCGTGTAAGTGGCCGTATTGCTGGTCACCACTCCGGAAGCGGCGCTCCAGCTACCGGAAGCCAATGTTCCCGGCGCGCAACCGCTGAGGGGCAACACACAGGTAATCAGCGTGGCGGACGGGCTGCCGGCATAGTTACTGGTGATTGTCCCCGCGGCATTGACCGCCGTCGCACGCAACGTAAACGGTCGCCCAGCCTGATGCACA
>DDOT01000068.1:12219-13368 GCA_002341815.1 Thiobacillus sp. UBA2487
CTCACCGGGTAGAAAGAGTAAGGCCGAATGGCAAAATTATCAGTGGAACAGCCAACGTTGGTCGGGGTACCCGTGGCAGGATAACTAACACGCACCCGCACATTCTGCCAGACATTTGGCTCAGTGATGCTGGCGGCATGCACCCCATTATCGCTGGCGACAAACGTAGCCGTTGAAGTTTGGATAAGCGGCCAGTTAGCATTACAGCCGTTACTGTCCAGCACGCCGCCGCCGCTGCTGTCCAGCAAATCAACCTTGACCGGGCCGACAAAGCCGGTTTGTATGGCGGTTTTGCTGGTATTGAGCGCCACCAGCGCAATATTGATCGAAGGTGACGTGCCAAACGGCTCGCCCGCAATCTTGGTTGTGATGTTGCCAGTTACCGCCCCGGCAGGGGTCGTTACGTCATACGCATTGAACCCGCCAATGGCCACCCCCGAATTGGTGCAAGGGTGGGTTTGCAAGGCCAGTTGAGCCAGTGTGGACTCACTCAATGCCCCACTGAAGACCTGAACTTCATCCAGACTACCATCGAAGTGGTATTTATTTTCGCCGCCATTGGCGTTGTTGACTTCCCCCCCAATAGACACTGTCCCCGTATCCGTTCCCCAGCCTGTTGACGGTGTGCTAATGCTGCTCACCAGACCGCCGCTCTGATTGAAAATGTAGATCGAGCGGCTATTACCGCTGATATTGGCGACTGCCGCCACGAAATACCACACATTGTTGTTGATGACCGGGTATGAATCCAGGGTAATCGGATTGGATCCTCGCGCATAAAAACGCAACGAATTCGCTCCGTTATCTCCCAGAGAAAAGCCATATCCACCGGATTTGTGCTGATCGTCTTCAAAAATACGCTGTCCGATCAATCTATTGTTCAAGGTGTTGATCCACGCCGTGATGGTGAAATCAGTGGTCAGATGCGGGAAATTAGCGGGCAATGCTACATAATACTGCTTGGTATTAGGATTAAATGCCCCATAACCACATGTACCGGGATTACCCGCAAGGGCGGGACTAGTGTTCGCGGTAGTGGCACCATTCACGGCCGTCGCATTATAACCACTACCAGAACTATCCACGACCTGACCGGTCGCGCCGGTCCATTGCGCCTCATCCATATGATATAACACCAATGGCGATGCT
>DDOT01000171.1:0-737 GCA_002341815.1 Thiobacillus sp. UBA2487
GTCAATCCAACTGACCTGAGCGCCCGATATCGCCTTACCATCCAACAATGAGCTAAGGAACACATCTGCGGATTTGTCGAACTCGCGCAACGTGACGCCCATATCGCTGACATAAAAATATGTCGTTGCCAACTGCCAGTCGAAATGCCCAGGACGATTCATGACGGCGACATAAACCCCCGGTTGAGAGAGTTCCTTGATGGATTCGACCGGCAAAAAAGTCACATTGCGCCGGTTTTTGCGTGGATCGGTCAGAAAGCGACCATGGTATACGCTCTGCGCGATACCCTGCAGAGAATTCAGCACATCATTCGAAACCTGTCCGTGCAGATCAATATGTGCGGTATCGGGTTGCCACCACCAGCGCCGCTGATTCGTCTGTGCCGCCGGAGCATCGGGATCACTGGCACCCGCTGGCGGCGCATTGATCACACGCTGCAGGAAAGCCGGAAGTTTGTCGGGCATTACCCGCAGAAATTCGACATCGATTTCTCCGACATTTTCCGTCACGACCGGCAAGCCACCATTCTGGTTGGCTGCAAGCACCATGCCATTGCTGGCGAAGCTGGCTGTCGGTTCGATTGCCGCAGTATGGATGGAATAACGCATTGACTTGCCCAAAGTCTTGCCGTCAAGGTCGCGCAATTCCCCATGAATGACCACGACATAACGCGTATCGGGTTCGACATGCGGCAGTTGCAATAAGTGCGGGTTGTCGCCCACCACCCAACCGCCTT
>DDOT01000171.1:762-1810 GCA_002341815.1 Thiobacillus sp. UBA2487
CCTGCCACATTGACGTCAGCAGATTTGGTGCTGACAGCATTCGCCTCCGTGGTAACCGGCGGCGCTGATTCATTATCGATACCATCGCCATAACTGCCGTTGTCAGCATCGCTGCCATCAACATTCCCACCGCCGGGTTGTTTGGCAATGAGTATCTGTGCGGGCATCTTGTANNATTGCGAAAACGTCAGGGTCAACGCCGGAGAATTGTCAACCTTGCCTTCGACGCCTGCCATCAATTCAAACGGCCCTGTATCATGAACACTTATCGCTTCAGGCTCCGGCTTCGCACCTCCCTTTACCTGTGTTTCGTGCTTGTCATGATGACACCCAGCCAGCGCCAGCACGGCGCAAAGCATTGCACCGAATGCAACCATCCGACGAATTTTTTGCATCTTTTCTTCCCCAATACGTTCAAAACATGGATTGTTTCAAAGTTATTATTATTCGCAACGAGCAGATTATATGTATTGCTTGTTTGAATTACAAACAAATACTTCCTGCATAATAAAGAGCAGAAATTGCGGTTAAAAGGCCTGTAATCTGCAAACTCAGTGCCGACCTGTGCTACCAAATCCCGCCTCACCGCGTTGGCTGTCAGAAAAGCTATCCACCAAATTGAATTGCACTTGCACCACCGGNNNACAAACACCAACTGGGCTATGCGCTCCAACGGGTTGATATCAAACGCCACAGACCCACGATTCCACATGGAAATAAAAATTTGACCTTGGTAATCGGAATCAATCAAACCGACCAGATTGCCCAATACAATCCCATGCTTATGCCCCAGCCCCGAGCGGGGCAATACCACCGCAGCCAGATCAGGGCGTGCAATATGTACTGCCAGCCCGCTTGGCACCAACAAGGTCTGGCCCGGCAACAATTCCATTGGCTTTTCAATGCAGGCGCGCAAATCAATGCCGGCAGACCCATCCGTGGCATACGCCGGCGGATGCTCATGCAAACGGGAATCCAGAATTTTTATATCAATCATTGTTGACAATTTTACTCTCCACACAATTAACCTGATCTTTTCATGAATTCG
>DDOT01000171.1:1829-4051 GCA_002341815.1 Thiobacillus sp. UBA2487
GAAAGCGTGGCATCGTTATTCATATGCCCTCCCTGCCCGCACGCCTCGCCAAACATGCGCAGGTTTGTAAAAATCGATGCGTTGGATAACGCCACATCATCAGGCTTTTTTAGCCAACAGTCTCGCGACATGCGTCATCAACTGGCGCGCTGCCGACAATTTATCAGTGCGGGCAATCCGGTGTTCGCCTTGATCGTCCAGCAACAGCAATTCATTATCCAAACCGCCCAACGCGGTCTGCGCTTGATTAACCACCAACAATGGCAAGCGTTTGGCCTGTCGTTTGGCATGACCATGCGCCACCAGTTGGCTGGTTTCTGCAGCGAATCCCACACAAAACGGTGCATCCGGCAAAGCAGCCACGTGCGCCAGTATATCGACAGTAGGCACCAATTCAATCACAGACGGGGCGTGCGCCTTTTTGATTTTTTCGCCAGCGATGTGTTGCGGACGAAAATCGGCAACCGCTGCAACGCTAATAAACACCTCAATTGCCGCCAAATGCGCCTGCACAGCGGCGAACATCTCATCCGCGCTTTCAACCGCCACCACCGCCACCATGCCGGTCGGTGGCGCCAAACACACCGGACCACTGATCAAGACAACCTGCGCACCCGCTTCAGCGGCGGCTTGCGCCACGGCATAGCCCATACGACCGGAACTAAGATTGGTCAACGCACGTACCGGGTCGATTTTTTCTAGCGTTGGCCCGGCAGTAACCAACACGCGCCGCCCCGCCAGTGCGCCTGGTTGCCAATACGCCAGCAAACCGGCGACGATCTCCTCGGGCTCCAGCAATCGGCCGGGACCAATTTCGCCACACGCCTGACTGCCATCCGCCGGGCCCAGCACATGAACCCCGTCGCCTTGCAAGATCGTCATATTGCGCCGGGTGGACGGATGCTGCCACATCAGGCGGTTCATGGCCGGTGCCACCCATAACGGACAATCGCGCGCCAGGCATATTTGTGTGAGCACGTCATCCGCATGCCCACCAGCCAAACGTGCCAAAAAATCGGCTGTTGCCGGCGCCACCAAAATTGCATCACGTCCACGCGCCAACGCGATATGCGCCATAGCAGCTTGATCATCAGCCGCATCAACCACCACCACATGACTGGTCAACGCATGAAAGGTCAGCGGGGTGATAAATCCCGTCGCAGCACGCGTCATCACCACCTGCACATCAGCGTGGGCTTTTACCAACAGGCGCGCCAATTCCGCTGCTTTGTACGCCGCGATACCGCCGGTTACCCCCAACACAATGCGCTTGCCCGTCAGCATGCCGTGCTCCAAAAATTATCAGTATAGCCCAGCCAACTGACGATGCACACCATTCCTGCATCTTCCGCCCAGCCAGCGCGATAATGGACACGCCCACCCATCCGCTCTGATTTTCGCAGCATCCTACGCGAGCTGTGGCTTGTTAAGCCCATTTGCCAGCCGCGATAATAGCCGCTTTATCACGAGCGCGATCATGAGCATCCAACATTGGCCAGCCGCTGAACGTCCCCGCGAACGCTTGTTACAACACGGGCCGGGTGTTTTAAATGACGCCGAGTTACTGGCGATTTTTTTACGCACCGGCATCAGCGGCAAGAATGCCGTTGAACTGGGGCGCGATCTGTTAATTCGATTCGGCAGCCTCAACCAACTGTTTTCAGCCAGCCGGGACGATTTTTGTGCCTGCCCGGGCATGGGCGATGCAAAATTCGCCCAACTACAAGCTGTGATGGAAATGGCGCGCCGCGCATTGGCTGAAACCTGTCGGCAGCAAGACGCCTTATCATCGCCATCTGCCGTGCGTGATTGGTTACGCCTGAAGCTGGGCGCTAAACACCAAGAAATTTTTACAGTGTTGTTTCTCGACAACCAAAACCGGGTCACCGCTCATGAAGATTTGTTTCATGGCACATTAACCGAAGCGCGGGTATATCCGCGTGAAGTTGTGAAGCGAGCGCTCGCACACAATGCAGCCTCGGTAATTCTGGCACACAATCATCCATCCGGCGTGGCCGAACCCAGCGTGGCCGATCGGCACTTGACCAAACAGCTTAGCGACGCGTTGGGTTTGGTGGACATTCGCATACTGGACCATTTCGTTGTCACCGCCCACCATATTACGTCATTTGCTGAAACCGGCTGGTTATAAAGATGAGTCGCTAAATTTTGCACCAAGATTAATCTGCAATAATGGCTCTAACCCGATCTTTTCATGAATT
>DDOT01000171.1:4131-5768 GCA_002341815.1 Thiobacillus sp. UBA2487
TTCAATATGGAACAAAAGACAAGTAAGCGCGCGCGTTAATTTATGAAAAGATCGGGCTAACGAATAGGCAGCCGAATCATCACTGCAACTGCCTTTGTCCGGCATGGTTAGCCTGCGTCAACATGGACGAACGGCGTCATTTGTACTAACATTGGGTTAACTGCACACATTAAGGATACCTAGCATGCCCGCCATCGCTACTACCCGTTCGGCTCGCCTCGGACTGCGAACAACACCTGAGCAAGAAAGCATATTACGTCGTGCCGCCGAAGTCGCGCACAAATCTCTGACCGATTTCATCCTCGATGCCGCTTACCATGCTGCCGAGCAGACACTGCTCGATCAGCGGTTGTTCATGGTCTCCGGCGGTCAGTACCAATCGCTCATGGACATGCTGGATCGCCCGGAATCTGACAATCCCGGCTTGGCCGATCTGTTCTCCCGGCGTCCGGTCTGGGCCAAGGAATGAGCCTGTCGGAACCACAGCCGCTTGATGCACATCACAGACTGGAAGAATTCGACTGCGGGAAATCGGCGCTCACCGAATGGCTGCTGCGGCACGCGCGCCAAGCACAAAGCAGCGGCTCGGCGAGAACCTTTGTTGTTTGCGATGGAAACCGCGTCGTTGGGTATTTCAGTCTGACCGTTGGCCAGATCGACACGCTTGAAGCTCCCGAACGCGTTCGTCGCGGGATGGGCCAACATCCAATTCCACTGATTATCCTGGCGAAACTGGCGGTTGATCTTAACTACCAGAAACGCGGCTTGGGCTTCAGTCTTCTGCAGGATGCGATCCGTCGCACAATCACGATTGCCGGGCAGGCAGGCATCCGAGCGCTGCTGACTCACCCCGTTGATGCCGAGGCGGAGACATTTTATCGTCGATTCGGTTTCGAGTCGACGCCGGTGCGCGCGCGTCAACTGATCCTGCTGCTCAAGGACGCTCGACGCTTTGCTTGAACTGTGTTGCGTTGTAAAACCGCTTATGACAATTTACGACGATTCGCGACCTAACATATAGTCAATTAATTCACGCACCGGACGTATGTCCTTGCCAAACGGCAACGGTTCGGAACCCCGGAAAAACAGACCTTTTTTACGGTCACCGGCCAGCGCGGCCGCCAACTGGGCATCGATGCAAAACTGTCCGGCCCGCGCAATGCCATCGCGCAAACCGCATTGCGACAAACAATGCAAACCCGATGCACAACGGTTCGGGTCGCTCTTGGCATAACCCTGCAGACGTTGTTCGCGTTGCAGGTAATTGTCCAGCCATGGCGTCAGCACCGCGCGAGCCGGTAAACCGGCCACACTCATAAACGTGACGATATCAGCAGGCTCAGCCTCCGCCAACACACGCTTGAATTCCAGATGCGCATCACCCTCCTCGCTAACCGCAAACGGTGTACCAAGTTGCACGGCAGAGGCACCCAAGGCAAACAATGTCTGCACCTTGTCCGGCGAATTAATACCACCAGCCGGTATCAGTGGGATTTGCTCCGGTTGGATACCAAGCGATGCAAACAACGCAAGCACCTCAGGTAACACACGCTCAAAATCAAACCGACTATCGGTGATGTCTTCCGGCTTGGGCGCACCCAAGTGGCCACCGGCATAGCGTGGATGTTCAATCACAA
>DDOT01000171.1:5804-7036 GCA_002341815.1 Thiobacillus sp. UBA2487
GCATCGGACAAAATAGGAATCAACGCCACATCAGGAAAGTCTTGGGTTAATTCCGGCAGGTCCAACGGCAACCCCGCACCCATCACAATCGCCTGTGCACCGCTGGCACACGCCACCCGCACCAAATCAGCATGCTCGGCAACCGCTTTCATGACATTCACCGCAATCAGCCCGTGCCCGTCAGCCAGGGCCAGTGCCGCACACACTTCGCGTTGCAGCGCTTCGCGATTCAACGCCTTCAACTGCTCATGGTCGCGCGTGGACCGGGCCTGCTCTACCAAATCAGGATGGTGGTGATGCAGATCAATACTGGCAATCGTACCTGCCCCACCCAAAGATGCCACCGTACCAGCCAACCGATGCGCCGACACGCCAACCCCCATGCCACCCTGAACGATAGGCAGCAAGGAACGACCTTTAACTTTAAACGCAGGTAACTTGAACCTCGCCATGACATCCATTCCGTCAACGATAAAAAGACAACTTCATCGTTATTTTACACCAAACCCGGCCCGATTATCCGAATTGGTGCAACGATAACGTCATACAAATCTGCCAAAAACAATAACGTTATAACAATTACTTGACCAACCCCAGAAAATAATGGTATAAATTCACCCTTTCCGAATTTTAGCCAGGAGCTCGCAATGGCCCGCGTCTGTCAAATCACCGGTAAGTCGCCTATGGTCGGCAACAATGTGTCACACGCCAATAACAAGACCAAGCGCCGCTTCCTGCCCAATCTGCATTCCCGTCGTTTCTGGCTGGAAAGCGAAAACCGCTTTATCCGCCTGCGCGTCAGCAATGCCGCCTTGCGTACCATCGACAAAAAAGGCATTGAAGCTGTTCTCGCCGAGTTGATCGCTGACGAACAAGCATAACAGGAACCCATCATGGCAAGCAAAATCCGCGAAAAAATCAAGCTTGAATCCACCGCTGGCACGGGTCACTTTTATACCACCAGCAAAAACAAGCGCACCACCCCAGAAAAGCTCGAATTCATGAAGTTCGACCCTAAAGCACGCAAACACGTGCTGTATAAAGAAATCAAACTCAAATAATCCCATCATCCATACCGAATACCCATTATTCGGTTGGTTGGATTATTTCGACTAACCCGATCATTTCATGAATTCGCGTGATGATCACACAGGATTTTGTTACAGAGTGGAATTTTATGAAAGCGAGGCGTAGTTGTTCATACGCCCAATTGAATAAAATTTCAATATGGA
>DDOT01000106.1:0-12713 GCA_002341815.1 Thiobacillus sp. UBA2487
CAGTGCTATGTGGATGGCATGGCCAGCCAAGTTAGCAGCACCAGCCAGGAAAGCGTTTGATATGGATTTGATATTTGCTTACAGCCAAGCGGGCCGTGCTGCCCATGCCCAATTGCCGGGATCTGGTGATCAACAGACTGATTTGCCTGCGCATTTATTACGTCGGCAAGCACCTGCGTTGCCCGAAGTCTCGGAAATGGATGTGGTACGACACTACACCCGATTAAGTCAGCGCAATTTCTCGATTGATACGCATTTCTATCCGCTCGGTTCTTGCACCATGAAATACAACCCGCGGGCTTGTAACAGCTTGGCCATGTTGCCGGGTTTTTTGCAGCGTCATCCACTGGCACCAGCGTCCACCGGACAGGGTTATCTGCAAAGCATGTATGAATTGCAGGAAATTCTGGCGGACGTTACCGGTATGGCGGCAGTGTCCTTGGCGCCCATGGCTGGCGCACACGGCGAATTTACCGGTGTCGCCATGATACGTGCCTGGCACGAATCGCGCGGTGATCATGCTCGTAAGGAAATTATCGTGCCTGATGCTGCGCATGGCACCAACCCGGCCACAGCCGCTATGTGTGGCTATACTGTGCGTGAAATTCCGACTGATGCAACGGGTAATGTCGATCTGGATGCATTGCGCGCGGTGGTTGGCCCGCAAACGGCGGGGCTCATGCTGACCAATCCGTCTACCCTCGGCGTGTTTGAACAAAAAATTCAAGAGATTGCCCAGATCATGCATGCAGCCGGTGGCCTGTTGTACTACGATGGCGCCAATCTCAATGCCATTCTCGGGCGTATCAAACCCGGCGACATGGGGTTTGATGTCATCCATATCAACTTGCACAAAACCTTCGCCACTCCCCATGGCGGCGGCGGCCCGGGCGCAGGACCGGTTGGTGTGTCACAGCGTCTGATGCCCTTTTTGCCGGTTCCTCATATTGTGCGTGGCGAGTCCGGTTATCGACTGGCTGATGAGCGCGATTTTCCGCAAAGTATCGGCCGTTTGAGCGGTTTTCATGGCAATCCCGGCGTGTTGCTGCGCGCGTATGCTTACGCGCGCATGCTCGGTAGTCAGGGGCTTGAGCGGGTATCGCAATATGCCACGCTGAATGCCAATTATCTGATGGCACGTTTGCAACAAGCCGGTTTTGATCTGGCGTTTCCCAAACGTCGCGCCAGTCATGAATTTATCGTAACCTTGAAAAAACTAAAGGCCGAAACGGGCGTCTCGGCCATGGATTTTGCCAAACGGTTGCTGGATTACGGTTTTCACGCCCCAACCACCTATTTCCCGATGTTGGTGCCAGAATGTCTGCTCATCGAGCCGACCGAAACCGAAACCAAAACCACCCTTGATGCATTCGCCGATGCCATGATCGCGATTGCAGCAGAAGCCCGCCAAGATCCGGCCATGGTGAATGCAGCACCGCACACCATGCCGGTGCGTCGTCTGGACGAGGTAAAAGCCGCGCGTGAGCCTAATCTGGCGTTTCGGGGATAAGGCGAGGCCGGAGCTGATGGTGGCTGCGACAATTGGTCACGGCCTCTGTTGATTCGAAGCCATTATAATCACCACCCGTCAGATCAATACTTATAAGGGGACGAGCGATGAAGGGGCAAAAGGCAGTATTGCGTCACGGGATGGTGGTTTTGGCGTTGGTAAGCACCGGCTTGCCAACCGTTGCATCTGCATGTGCCTGTGGTTGTGGCATTTTTGATGTGGGATTGCCGGGATTGCCGGTATCTGGTTCAAGCAACCAGGTATCATTGCAGTACAGTTACATGAATCAAGACACCAATCATCAGTTTACTAACAATGTGTCGAGTGACTTAAATCCGGACAAACAAATCCAGACCGATTTTTATTCTTTATACGGTCAACATATGTTTAATCGGGAATGGGGCATCATGGCCATGGTTCCCGTTTGGCATCGTTCATTTACCACCGATGTGAATGGCTCGCCCGGGATCACCGATGCATCTCAGGCAGTTACGCCGAATTTACAAAATCAAACGGTTAATGCGTTATCTGATATTCGGGTCGAAGGTATGTACACCGGATTTTCGCCAGACATGTCCTCCGGACTGACGTTCGGATTAAAACTGCCCACGGGAGCGTACAATGAAACCTTGATGGATCGGGATACCGCACCCGGCACCGGCACGACAGATGTATTGCTGGGGGGATACCATGAAGGCCATATCAATACCGATTATGTGTGGTTTACCCAAGGCACTTGGCGACATGCGCTCAACAGCATGAATGGCTATCGGCCAGGTGACAGCGTGAATTTTACGGCTGGCATTACCGATAACGCATGGGAAAAAACCACCAAAATCATGCCCATGTTGCAAGTAAATGCCCAATACCGCACCCATGATGAAGGTGGTGGCGATGCTGCCAACGGCAATATGAATAGTGGTTATAAAACACTCTACCTGGCACCTGGAATCCTCGCTAATCTGGATAATCATTGGCAAATGAACGCATCGATTTACCTCCCGATTTACCGTGTGTCCAATGGCGATCAATTGGTTGCGCCAGAGCTGTTTAGCGCAGGCATCACCTATCTGTTCTAACTCGCCCTTTTTATCGGGTTAACTCAGTCGGCGTGCCCAAGGTAGGCCGCTTGTACTTGCGGGTTGTTGAGCAGGTTTTGGCTGCTGCCGGTGAGGGTGATGCGGCCGGTTTCCATGACATAGCCGCGCTGACCGAAGCGCAACGCCAGAGATGCATTTTGCTCAACCAGCAAGATTGCCAGATCGGGATGCTGCTGCTGTTCGAGGCTTTGATAAATGACGTTGGTCATGATGGGGGCTAGTCCCATGCTGGGTTCATCCAGCAGCAACAACCGAGGTTGGGCGAGCAGGGCGCGTTGAATGGCGAGCAGTTGCTGTTCGCCGCCCGACAGTTGTCCGGCGCGTTGAGCTCGTCGTTCAGCCAGACGCGGGAAGGTGTCAAAAATGCGGTTGATGTCGTGTTGCACCGAGACGACATCTTTGCGTAACCATGCCCCTAGTTGCAGGTTTTCCAGCACACTGAGTTGTTTGAATATCCCCCGTCCTTCCGGGACCAGGGCAATACCACGGCTCGCAATCTGGTGGGCGGGCTGGTGACTGATGGTGTGTCCGTTGCTTTCAATATGGCCGCTGGCAGGCAACAGGCCGGCAATGGCGTTAAGCAATGAGGTTTTACCGGCGCCATTGGCGCCGATCAGGCAGACCCGTTCGCCAGGCATGACGCTTAGCGAAACGTGTTGCACCGCATGTAGTTTGCCGTAGTGAACGGATACCTTGTCGATGTGCAGAATCGGCTTCATGTATCGCCTCCCAGCCAGGCTTGAATCACGCGTGGGTGATGGCGTACCTTGTCGGGGGTATCCACGGTGACCAGTTCGCCAAAATCCAGTACGGCCATGCGATGACACAGTTGCATCATGAATTGAACGTCGTGCTCAATGACCAGAAGCGTCAGGTTGAATTCCTGATGTAACGCGTGCATCAGTTCGCGCAGGCTGTCACGCTCGCTCGGGTTCATGCCGGCTGCCGGTTCATCGAGCGCCAGCAGCCGTGGCTGGCTGGCGAGTGCGCGGGCAATTTCCAAACGGCGCTGATCGCCATATGGCAGGTTGGCGGCCAAGGTGTTGCTGTGGCGTGATATGCCAACCAGCGTCAGCAGGTGGTGGGCTTGCGCTTTGCTGTGGGTTTCCTCACGACGCGTGCCGGCATTGCGCAGGATGGCACCTAATATGCCGGCATGGGTGCGACTATGCATGCCGACCATGACATTCTCCAACGCGGTCATGCCGGAAAACAAGCGAATATTCTGAAAGGTACGGGCAATCCCCAAGCGCAAAATTTTGTGCGGGGGCAGATTTTGCAAGGGGCACTGGTTGAATGTGATATGTCCCGCGCTGACGGGCAATACCCCGGTGATCAGGTTGAAGAGCGTGGTTTTACCGGCGCCGTTGGGCCCGATCAGGCCAAAAATTTCACCTGACTGGATTGAAAACGACACGTTTGTAAGTGCTTGCACACCGCCAAAGCTCTTGCTGACCTGATTTATTTTAAGGAGTTCAGTCATGAGCGTTCTCCGGCATATTCACGATGATGGCGGCGGGAGGGCCAGAGGCCGGCCGGGCGCAACAGCATCATGACAACCAGTGCCATACCAAACAGCAGCATACGGAAGTTATTGGGGTCGACCACGACCCGCCCGAATTGATTTAGTTGCCACTGTCCGATCATGCGCAGTGCTTCGGGGAATGCGGTTAGGATCAGGGCGCCCAATACCACACCAAATACATTACCCATGCCGCCCAGTACGATCATGCACAGAATCATCACTGATTCCATCAGGTTAAAACTTTCCGGGCTGACAAAGCCTTGAAAACCGGCAAACAGCCCGCCTGCCAAACCGCCAAACGTTGCGCCCATAGCAAAGGCCAACAGTTTGTAATTGCGCAGGGCAATGCCACTGGCAGCGGCGGCCAGCTCATCTTCACGAATGGCGGCCCAAGCCCGCCCGACCCGGGAGTGTTGCAAGCGCAGCGCAACCCACATGATGAGCAAGGTAATGGCCAGAAACAGATAATAGTATTGTACAGGACCGGTTAAACCGGGCAGCCATTGGGTATGGTTATGTGAGAAAGAAAATGTGCCGATGTGAATGGGGTCAATTAAACTGATCCCTTGCGGGCCATTGGTGATGTTGATTGGCTCATTCAGGTTGTTAAGGAAAATTCGGATGATCTCGCCAAACCCCAAGGTGACAATGGCCAGGTAGTCACCGCGCAAGCGTAAGGTGGGTGTGCCCAGCAAGACACCGAACAGACCTGCACAGGCTGCGCCTAATGGCAGTACCACCCAAACAGGCCAGTGCAGGCCGAATTGGGGCGAATTCAACAACGCATACACATAAGCCCCCATCGCGTAAAATGCAATGTAGCCCAGATCAAGCAGCCCGGCATAACCCACGACGATATTCAGACCCAGGGCCAGCATGCTGTACAGTAGCGCGAGATCAATGATGCGCACCCAACCGCGGCCCAAACCGAATTGCAGTACAAATGGCAATGCCAACAGGGTAATGGCAAGAGCGCTATAACTCAGTCTGACGTTTTTGGGAGTGCGTGTCATAATCAAGCCCTGTCTGCTGTTGATTCGCCCAGTAGTCCGGCAGGCCGGATAATCAGGATGGCAATCAGCACAAAAAAGGCGAATACATCCTGGTAATTACTGCCAAACAGACCATGGGTTAGGGGCCCGATGTAACCGGCCCCTAAACTTTCGATGATACCCAGCAGCAATCCGCCCAGCATAGCGCCGCGGATATTGCCAATACCGCCCAACACGGCAGCCGAAAATGCCTTTAATCCTAACAAGAAGCCCATATAGTAATGCGCCAATCCATAGTAAGCGCTCACTAAAAAACCGCCTATGGCGGCCAGGCTGGAACCAATGACAAATGTGACAGCAATGATCCGGTTGGCATCAATACCCATCAAACCGGCCAGCCGGGGTGACTGGGCTGTGGCGCGCATGGCACGGCCAAGAGGCGTGCGACGTACCAGGCTATCGAGTATCAGCATGAGCAAGGCCGACGTTATCAGAATGATGAGCTGTACATCGGTCAGGCGCGCACCGGCGACATCAATCCAGCCTTGTGGTAGTAAGGGTGGAAAGGAGATGTATTGCCGCCCCCAAATCAGCATCGCCAAATTTTGCAAAATAATGGATACGCCAATGGCGGTAATCAGCGGCGCCAGGCGGGGGGCGTGGCGCAGTGGTCGGTAGGCAATGCGCTCAATCAACAAACCCAGTGCGGAACAACCCGCAATGGCGGTGAGCAGGCCAGCCAATAAAATAACGGGTATGGGTAGCGCACTGCCTGTCAGGTGGGTAATCACCGCCAAGGCCAACATGGCGCCGATCATGGTAATTTCGCCGTGAGCAAAGTTGATAAGCCCCAAGATGCCGTACACCATGGTGTAACCCAGCGCAATCAGCGCATAGACGCTGCCT
The DNA here is from genome assembly GCA_002341815.1 of Thiobacillus sp. UBA2487. Taxonomy (GTDB): domain Bacteria; phylum Pseudomonadota; class Gammaproteobacteria; order Burkholderiales; family Sulfuriferulaceae; genus Sulfuriferula. The sequence goes on from DDOT01000106.1 coordinate 6,034, forward strand.
AACACCAGTCCATTGATCAGTTGTTGCAGAAATATATCCATTAGTGTGCAGCAGTGTTGGTTAAGGTGGTCAGGGGTTGCCAATGGGTATTGATGACTTTGTATAGGGTCACCGTGCCTTGGGCTAAATCACCATGACGATCAAAGCTTATATTGCCGGTAACACCTTGATAGTGAGTGCTCGCAAGCATGGGTAGATATTTTGCCGGATCGGCGGATTGTGCACGTTGCATGGCATTTGCCATTACATACACCGCGTCGTAGGCATAAGGCGCATAGTTTTGGATGGGGCCGAAGCGTGTCGTAAATTCGCGCTTGAAGCGGGCACCTCCTGGCATTTGATCCAATGGCAAGCCGGGGTTAGAGGCAATGGTGCCGTCGGCAGCTTGCCCTGCCAGCTTGATGAATTGATCGGTTTGCACGCCGTCACCACCCAGTAATTGTGCATTAAGCCCCAGTTGTCGCATTTGACGGGCTAATGGCCCGGCTTGGGGGTCCATGCCGCCAAAAAATACCACATCAGGGGCAGATGCTTTAATGCTGGTTAAAATCGACAGAAAATCGGTGGCATGATCGGTGGTGTATTCGCGATCCACGATCTGGGCGCCGTTGGTAGTGGCGGCTCGCGCAAATTCGTCGGCCAAGCCTTGCCCGTATGCGGTACGGTCATCGACGACAGCAATCCGTTTGGCGTGCAAGTTGCGTGTTGCGTATTGTGCAAGCGCACTGCCTTGCTGGCTATCGTTGGTCATAACGCGCCAAGCGGTTTTAAAGCCCAGATGGGTATACGCAATTGCGGTGGAAGACGGCGAGATTTGGGGAATGCCGGCATCATCATACACGCGGGCAGCCGGAATGCTGGCACCAGAATTTAAGTGACCGATTACACCGGCAACGTCGTCATCGGCAAACTGCTGGGCCACCGTGGTGGCAATTTTCGGATCTGCCTGATCATCTTCTGCCAGCAATTGCAATCGGTACGTTTTTCCAGCCAGGATGATGCCACCGGCGGCATTGATGTCGTCCACAGCCAATTGCGCCCCATTGGCATTGTCTTGTCCTAAATGGGCTTGCGGGCCGGACAGGGGCGATGCCGACCCGATGCGAATAATGTTGGCAGGTTGGTTGTTGTGACTGCAACCGGCCAGCAATACCCCACTCATCGCCAAGGTCGCGCGAATGACCATTAATGCCTGTTTGCGTTTTATTGTGCGAGCACCCATTTAACCAGTGCCTTAAGATCGTCAGGATTGGCTTGCGGATTCGGCGGCATCGGGGTGTTGCCCCAATTGCCGGCACCGCCATGCTGAACTTTATACAGAAGTTTGTCGAATGCGTTGGGGTCATTGTGATAGCGCAGCGCAATGGTGTGAAACGCCGGACCGATTTTTTTCTGTTGAACGTCATGGCAGGTTAAACACGCATTTTGGGCGGCCAAAGACAGTCCGGCGTCATCGGCGTATACAACACGGCTGGTTAGCAAGGTAATGGCGAGCAGAAACAAGGTTTTCATTCGTAATCCGTCAGTTCATCGGGGAGTTGATCGGCAGGCGGTTGTTGGTCTACCCAGTTAAGCAGATTTAACCATGCGGCGCGTTGCCGCTCGGCGGTGCGGGTGCGCAGGTCACCGATCCCACGTCCTTCGAATGCGGCGTTTATGTAAAGTTGACTGTCTTGCAAATGGGTAACAAGCGGTAATGATTGGGTGTCAAGCCACTGTTCCAATTGACTGGCGGCGCGTGTGCGTGGTGTGACACGCATACCCACTACACCGACCAAGGTTTTTTGTTTGCGCACGGCTTTTTCTTCGTGCAATGCCTGTAAAAAATCTTGACTGGCGTTGATGTCAAACGCTGATGGTGCAATGGGAACAATTACTTGCCGGGCCAGTTTGAGCATGCGGGTGAGCATTTTGCCGTGCAGTCCGGCGGGCGAGTCGATAATGAGCCAGCCACTTTGTGAACCGGTTGCCTGGCTGGGTTGATAAGGCCAGATGGCAGGCAGGTTGGCCGGTCGGCTGGATAACCAAAGACGAGCAGATTGTTGGCGGTCAAGATCCAGCAGGCGCACATTATCGCCACGGGCAGCCAGCAAGCTGGCCAAATTGACGGTCAGCGTGGTTTTGCCGCTGCCGCCTTTGGGGTTGGCTATTAATAAGGTGCGGATCATTCCTTGGGTTCTATCTGGCTGACATCGCGCACGGCACCCGTGGCGGCTGATGTGGTGAGGGCAGCATAGGCGCGCAGGGCAGCGGATACATGGCGTTGGCGGCTGAGCGGTTTCCATGCACGTGCACCACGCGCTTGCATGGCCAGACGTCGCGCAGTAAGTATGTCTTCACTTACATCTATGCGGATGCTGCGCCCCGGAATATCAATTTCAATCAGATCGCCTTCTTCCACCAAGCCGATGTTGCCGCCTTCAGCTGCTTCCGGCGATACATGGCCGATGCTCAGTCCTGATGTGCCACCGGAAAAACGGCCATCGGTAATCAGGGCACAGACCTTACCCAGACCTTTTGATTTCAGATAAGCCGTTGGATAGAGCATCTCCTGCATACCAGGGCCGCCTTTCGGGCCTTCATAACGAATGAGTACCACATCGCCGGCCTGAATTTTGTCTTGCAGGATTGCATCGACTGCGCTGTCTTGTGATTCAAAAATGCGGACAGGGCCGCGAAAACGGAAAATGCTTTCATCCACTCCTGCCGTTTTGACGATACAGCCATCGAGCGCCAAGTTGCCGCGCAGTACAGCCAATCCGCCTTCTTGTGTGTATGCGTGTTCAATATCTCGAATGCATCCCTGGGTACGATCAGTATCCAGCTCGGGCCAGCGTTTGTCTTGACTGAAAGCAACTTGCGTCGGGACGCCGCCGGGCGCTGCCCGATAAAATTGCTTGACTGCTTCCGACTGGGTGCGGCGAATGTCCCATTCTTCCAGTGCGGCGCCCAAACTGGGGCTATGTACCGTCGGCAGATCGCGGTGGATGAGACCGGCACGGTCGAGTTCGCCGAGAATGGCAAATACCCCGCCTGCTCGATGCACGTCTTCCATGTGGTAGAGCGGCGTGGCCGGCGCAACCTTGCACAGGTTGGGGACGCGTCGACTCATGCGGTCGATATCTTGCATACTGAACGGAACGCCTGCTTCGTGCGCGGCGGCCAGCAAATGCAGGACGGTGTTGGTGGAGCCGCCCATGGCGATATCCAGAGCGATGGCGTTTTCAAAAGCGCTAAAATTGGCAATCGAACGTGGCAGTACCGAGTCGTCGTTTTGTTCGTAATAACGACGCGCCAGCGCGACAATTTGGCGGCCTGCCCGTAAAAACAGTTCTTTACGATCGGCGTGGGTGGCAAGTACCGAGCCGTTACCCGGCAGGCTCAGCCCGAGCGCCTCGGTCAGGCAGTTCATGGAGTTGGCGGTAAACATGCCCGAGCAAGAACCGCACGTCGGGCAGGCAGAGCGTTCAACCTGTTCAACAGTGGCATCGCTTTCATTGCGATTGGCCGCCAAAACCATGGCGTCTACCAGATCCAGTTTGGTGGTTTTGCCGTGTAAAACGGTTTTACCCGATTCCATCGGTCCGCCGGAGACAAAAATCACCGGTATATTTAAACGCAAAGCCGCCATCAACATGCCAGGCGTAATTTTGTCACAATTTGACAAACATACCAGCGCATCCGCGCAATGGGCATTTACCATGTATTCAACGCTGTCGGCAATCAGGTCGCGCGACGGTAATGAATACAACATGCCGTCATGCCCCATGGCAATGCCGTCATCAATTGCGATGGTGTTGAATTCTTTGGCCACGCCGCCGGCGGCTTCTACCTCACGCGCAATAAGTTGACCGAGGTCTTTTAAATGTACATGCCCGGGCACGAATTGGGTGAATGAATTGGCAATGGCGATGATCGGTTTGCTGAAATCATCGTCTTTCATGCCGGTTGCGCGCCACAAAGCGCGGGCGCCGGCCATGTTGCGACCATGGGTCGAGGTACGGGAACGATAGGTTGGCATGTTTTCTTCGTCATCTGGTGCGATAATGCAGGTATTTTAACCCGATTCTGGACTGTCATGCTCGTTTACCCCCATTTTGATCCAGTCGCTTTTTCTTTAGGCCCTTTGTCAGTCCGTTGGTATGGGCTGATGTATATGGTGGCGTTCATCTTGGTGCTGGTGCTGGGGCGGTGGCAAATTCGCCGCCAGCCGCAAGCCGGCTGGACATCTCAGATGTTGGATGATGTGCTGTCTTGGGGCGTGCTTGGGGTGGTGCTGGGCGGACGATTAGGCTATGTGTTGTTTTACAAGCCTGCGTTTTATCTGTCGCATCCGCTCGAAATTGTGTATGTGTGGCAAGGTGGCATGTCATTTCATGGCGGGTTTCTGGGGGTGCTGTTGGCGATGTGGCTGTTTGCCCGCAAACATCAGCGAACCTGGCTGGCGGTTACCGATTTTATTGCGCCCTTGGTGCCATTAGGTTTGGGGGCGGGGCGTATAGGCAATTTTATTAATGGTGAATTATGGGGTCGCCCAACCGACGTCCCGTGGGCTATGATTTTCCCCCAAGTGGATTTACAGCCACGCCACCCATCGCAGTTGTACGAGTTTGGTTTGGAGGGATTGGTGTTTTTTGCCTTGCTGTGGTGGTTTTCCTCACGCCCTCGGCCGGTGGGTGCGGTATCGGCCTTGTTTTTGATTGGCTATGGCACGTTTCGATTTTTGGTGGAATTTACCCGTGAACCGGATGATTTTTTGGGATTGCTCGCCATGGGGCTTAGCATGGGGCAATGGTTGTCATTACCAATGGTGGTTACCGGTGTGCTGATGATGGTGTGGGCATATCGCCGTTCAGTCACGCATTGAGCAGGATAACACTGTATGACGTTGACCGAGTTGCGTTATATCGTGGCACTGGCGCGTGAGCGCCATTTTGGCCGGGCGGCCAAGGCATGTTTTGTATCACAACCGACCTTGAGTGTGGCGATTCGCAAGCTGGAAGAAGAGTTGGGGGTGGCGTTGTTCGAACGCACCAACACTGACATTGCCATTACCGCAGTGGGTGAGCGAGTGGTGGCGCAAGCCGCGCGGGTACTGGAAGATGTGCAGGCCATCCAATCGATTGCCCGGCATGGCGCAGATGAGTTGGTGGGTACGCTCCGGCTGGGGGCAATTTATACGATCGCACCGTATTTGTTTCCCGGGCTAATTCCGGCGTTACAGGCGATTGCACCACACATGCCGCTGTTGTTGGAAGAAAACTTTACCGCCAAATTGGTGGAGCGCTTACGCCAAGGCGAGCTGGATGTCATTTTGCTGGCATTACCGTTGCTGGATGCCAGTTTGGATACGCAGGTGTTGTATGAAGAGCCGTTTCGGGTGGTATTGCCAAAAAACCATGCATGGGCGCAGCGCGAGGTTATTTCAGCCGACGAATTAACCTCGGACAATATGTTGTTGCTGGGCATAGGCCATTGTTTTCGTGATCAGGTGCTAGAGGCATGTCCGGCGCTGAATCATGGTTTGTCGTTGGCGGGAACGCAGCAAACCTTGCAATCGGGAAGTCTGGAAACCATTCGGTATATGGTGGCATCCGGGGCCGGCATCTCGGTGATGCCATGTAGTGCCACCCAGCACCAATTTATCGACGGATTGATTTATAAGCCATTTGCTGACCCACAGCCTGGCAGACAAGTTGCCTTGGCTTGGCGCAAAAGTTTTACGCGTATGAAGGTCATTCAGGTGTTGACGCAAGCGGTTGCCATGTGCGAACGATATTGCGTTTGAGCCGATCTTTTCAGCTTGAAGGTTGAGGATTCAGCCCGGCAGGAAGACAGGATCAAACCAGATGACTGGATTGATATAAATAGTCTTTGGCTATCGGAATAATCGTAACAATCAATTAGAGTAATTATCCAGTCTTGCGTAAGATGAAACACATCGAGCGGTTGCTCGTGTTGACTTGAAAGGAGATTTACCGTGAGCGTTACCATTAAAAATCTGGAAGCCGCATTCGCCGGCGAATCCATGGCACACATCAAATATATGTATTTTGCACGAATTTGCCGTGCTGCCGGCGATGAAACCACCGCCAAGGTGTTTGAAGAAACCGCTGCACAAGAGGTTATGCATGCGTTTGGGCACCTTGATTTGTTGTATCCCGCCAGCAAAATGAGCCCAGCTCGCTGTCTGGAAATGGCAATTGAAGGCGAAACGTATGAATACACCGAAATGTATCCGTCATTTCGCCATGCAGCGATTGAAGAAGGCCAGCATGCGGCAGTGGCAGAAATGGATGAGCAGATTGCTGAATCAAAAGTGCATGCCGATCAGTTTCGTATGACCTTGGAAAAAGCCGCCAAACGATTCGCGGCATTGGCCAAGGTGGAAGAAAAGCATGCGCGCCATTATCAAGCCACGCTTGATAGCGTAAAAAAGGCGTAATGGTTGTTTTCTTGATACGAAAAAAGGAACGATGATGAAACAATATCAATGTGTGGTCTGCGGTTTTATATATGACGAAGCGCTCGGCTTGCCGGAAGAAGGCATTGCCCCCGGCACTGCCTGGGCGGATATTCCCGATGACTGGGCCTGCCCGGATTGCGGCGTGGCCAAGGCGGATTTTGAAATGGTTGAAGTTTAACCCGATCTTTTGATGAATTCGCGTGATGATCACGCA
>DDOT01000106.1:12751-23548 GCA_002341815.1 Thiobacillus sp. UBA2487
ACAAAAGGCAAGTGAGGGCACGCGTTAATTTATGAAAAGAGCGGGTAAATTTTGCACGCTGCGGATGAAAAAGATAAGGCGGAACATTATGGAACCCATCATCATTGTCGGTAGCGGTATGGCTGGTTATGGCTTGGCGCGTGAATTGCGTAAACGGCGTGCCGATTTGCCGATCACCCTCATCACGGCAGACGATGGTGCCGGGTACAGCAAACCCATGTTATCGACGGCTTTGACGCAGCACCAAAGTGCTGAACAGTTACAGCAGAATACGGCTGAAACCTTGGCGGCGCAATTGGGGGTGCAGATTCGCACGCACACCCGAGTGGAGGCCATCGATGTTGAGGCGCATGCCCTGCGCATGGGACATGAGCAGATAACATATGGCAAGTTGGTATTGGCGCTGGGAGCGGATCCTGTCAATCCGGGTCTGGCCGGCGATGCAGCACATACCGTGATGAGCGTGAATGACCTGAACGACTACCGTGAGTTTCGTCATCGGCTGGCCGGCAGTCAACGGATAACCATCTTGGGCGGTGGTTTGATCGGGTGTGAGTTTGCCAACGATCTGGCGCTGGCCGGCTATGAGGTGCAGATGGTTCATCCGCGTGAATGGCCGTTGGAACGCTTGCTGCCCGCCATGGTGGCGCACGAATTGGTACAAAAAATGACCGAACGGGGGGTGGTGTGGCACATGCCGCGCAAAGCCGTGGCTGTATGGCAGGCCGCCACCGGTGTGCAGGTAGAGCTGGACAACGGTGAACGTTTGCAAACCGATGTGGTATTGTCGGCTATCGGCTTGCGACCGCGCACAGCACTGGCCCAGTCAGCAGGTTTGTCGGTGGGACGTGGTATTCAAGTGGATCGACAGTTACACACATCTGATGCGGACGTTTGTGCGATCGGTGATTGTGCAGAAGTCGCCGGTATGGTGTTGCCGTTTGTGCAACCGTTGCTGACCCAGGTGCGGACATTGGGTGCAATATTGGCAGGAGAGGTGGTTGAATTGAGCTATCCGGCGATGCCGGTGACCATTAAAACCCCGATCTGGCCGTTGGTGGTGGCTGGGGCGGCGGTGACAGCAGAACAGGATTGGCAAATTGAACAGGTGGAAGGCGGTACGCGCGCGCGTCTGTTCGATGCCGGCGGACAGTTGCAAGGCTTTGCGTTGGCCGGTGCGGCCACCAAAGAGCGCACGGTGCTGGCGAAAGCATTGCCGGCACTTTTACCGCTGAACAACGCGCCCTGAATATCAAAAGATTGTCAGGGCGTGGAGATTAGAGCGAGATTCGGTTCATCAGCTTTGTGCCTGTTGTTCCGCAATTTCTTTGTGAACTGTTGCCATGTCCAGCTCTTTGGCTTTACCAATCAGCTCATCCAAGGCTGCAGCAGGCAGTGAACCGGGTTGAGAAAAAATAATGACTTTTTCACGGAAGATCATCAACGTCGGGATGGAGCGGATTTGGAAGTTGGCTGCCAGTTCTTGTTGATCTTCGGTGTTGACCTTGGCGAATACAATATCAGGATGTTTTTCGGCAGCGGCTTCAAAAATGGGGGCGAAACCACGGCAAGGGCCACACCAAGGGGCCCAGAAATCAACCAGAATGAAATCATGGTTGAGAATGGTGGATTCGAAATTATCTTGCGTAAGTTCAACGACGGCCATGGCACGCTCCAGTAAATTAAGTGTATAACCTTAGCATGACTTTTGTTCGCTGACCAGTCGCAACCCTGCCGTGACAAAATGTCGCAGCGCCGGACAGATACGGTAAATCCCGCTACAATTCCCCAAATGATTCGATTCATTTCTGCCATTCATTTAGCATCGGCCAGCGTGTTACGCGATATCTTGGTGCTACGTCTGTATGGATTGGCGGCGCAGGGGGTGGTTTTGCTGGTTGCAGTATTCTTGCTGCACGCGGATTTGCCCTTGTTTGCGTTGTTGACGGTGTGGGGTGCCAGTGCCTTGTTTGCGGGTTGGACCGCATTTCGTTTGCGGCATGACTGGCCGGTGACGCTGGTGGAGTGTTTTGTGCAGTTGTTGACCGACGTCTTGCTGCTAACCCTGCTGCTGTATTTTTCCGGGGGTGCTGCCAATCCGTTTGTTTCCTTGTATTTATTGCCGATTATCGTGGGGGCAACCGCTTTGCCGGTGCGTTTGGCATGGGTGTTGTCGTTTGCCGGTATCGCGGCGTACAGCACGCTAATGGCTTGGCATGAACCGCTGGTGCTGCCCGCAGGCAGTGCGGCGTTCCACTTGCATGTGCTGGGAATGTGGCTTAATTTTATTTTAAGCGCAATTTTAATCACGTACTTTATCGGTCGCATGGCACAAGGCTTACGCAGGCGTGACCAGCAACTGGCGCATGAGCGTGAACAACGGTTGCGCGATGAACAGATTGTGGCGTTAGGCAGTTTGGCGGCGGGCACGGCGCATGAGCTGTCAACACCATTGGCGACGATGAACATTATCGCCGGAGAGCTGATGGATGAGTACGCACATGATGAAGGGCTGGCCGAGCAGTTGGCGTTGATGCGTTCGCAGGTGGTGCTTTGTAAACAGGCGCTTACCAGATTGTCACGCGCGGATAAAACGGGGCGTTCCGAGTCGAGCGAAGTGATGGGCTTGCAAGACTGGCTGGAAGCCCAGTTGGGACTTTGGCAGGTAATGCGTCCGCGCGTACGGCTTACCGTGCGCTGGCTGCGACAGGGGCAGCAACCCCGTTTGATTGCCGGCGACATATTGGGGCAGGCATTGCTGAATTTGTGCAATAACGCGGCGGATGCCGGGAACAATCAGGTGGAAATCGAGATTGCTTGGGATGCTAATCGGATACAAATTGATATTCTCGATCGGGGGGAGGGTTTTCCTGAACAAGTCGGTACGGCATTTGTTACCACCAAGCGTGAGCATGGCGGGAGTGGTATCGGTTTGTTGTTGGCGAATGCCAGTATCGAGCAATATGGCGGCCAAGTCAGCTTGTTGGCGCGAGATGGCGGGGGCGCACGCGTGATGGTGTCGTTGCCCGTGTTTGAACCTGACGCTGGAGAATTGCGCTGATGCGTCGTTTGTTGTTGGTGGATGATGATGACGTTTTTGTTAGGGTGCTGGAACGGGCCTTTACCCGGCGCGGATATGAGGTTCGCACGGCTGGCGATGTACAACAGGCGTTGAATATAGTGGTGGACTGGTTGCCGGAAGACGCCGTGGTGGATTTGCGACTGCCCGGAGAAAGCGGTTTGGCGTTGATCGTCGCCTTACGTCGCATGAACGCAGCCATGCGTATTGTAATGTTGACCGGTTATGCCAGTATTGCCACGGCGGTTGAAGCCATTAAGTTGGGCGCAACCCATTATCTGGCGAAACCAGCTGACGTGCAGGATATTTTGGCTGCGCTGGAGCGGGATGGTGGTGATGCGCATGTTGAGCCGGCAACACGCCCCGTGTCGGTACAACGCTTGGAGTGGGAGCATATTCAGCGGATATTGTCAGAAAATGATGGCAATATATCCGCTACAGCACGTGCACTGGGCATGCACCGACGCACACTGCAGCGCAAATTGTTCAAGCATCCGGTGCGTGGTGCATAAGCCGGATCGTTACGCAGCGCTTTTCCGCCTGATTTTTTGTGAGTTTGCGAGATGGTCGCGTAGCAAGCTGATTTATATTTTATAAAAAGGTCTGCTTAGTGGATAATGCCGGATTTTTGTGGCCATTGGCGAACAAACAGAGGATTCGTTTGGTCATACATGATGTGGTGAAAAGTATAGTAAAGGTGGTGGGCGTCCATACCATTACTATTATACTAATGCTCAGACAGGCTGGCAGGTTCTGACGGTAACCCTGCGCTCGGGTGGCGAATCAATATGAAAATTTCCTTTCAAACGTTTTTTGATCAGTGCGCTGTAGGCATGGGCATATTAGATGCCAATGGTTGCTGGCTGCGTGTGAATCGTCAATTTGCGGATTTGTTGGGACTGAGTCCAGAGCAGCTAATCGGACAGCCTTGGCGCGCCGTGTCTGATGTACACGACGTGCCGGTCGCGCAATCCTGGATTGACCGCTTGCATGCGGGTGATGTTGATGCTTGCCATGTTGAAATGCGTTGTTTGCATGCCGATGGTCAATCGCGGTGGATTGAGGTCGCCGGATCAATGATTGGCAATGGCCAAGAACGTGTGTTGGCAGTACTTGCGCAAGATGTAACGCGCCGGCATCTGGCAGAGACGAGATTGCTTGAAAGCGAGGCGTGGGATCGTTTTGAATCAGGGATGCAATCTACACTGCGGGTGGTGGCCCATATGGTAGAAATGCGCGACCCGTATACCTCTGGACATGAGCGGCGGGTTGGTGTGATTGCATGTGATATTGCCCGTGAAATGGGTTGGGATGACAGTCGTTGTTCGCACATGGAATTGATCGGTTTAGTGCATGATATTGGCAAGATAGCCATTCCGGTTGAAATTTTGTCCAAGCCTTCGCATTTGACTGAATTGGAATACGCGTTGATCAAAACCCACGCCGAGCGTGGCCATGCAATTCTGAATACCGTGGCATTTCCTTTGCCGATAGCTGAAATTGTTTATCAACACCATGAGCGGATGGACGGTAGTGGTTATCCGCGCGGATTGCGAGGCAATCAAATCCTGCCTGAAGCGCGGGTGCTGGCGGTAGCCGATGTGCTGGAGTCCATGTCGTCGCATCGGCCATACCGACCCGCTTTGGGTGTGCAGGCCGCACTAACTGAACTATGTGCTCATTCCGGCACCAAGTTTGATGCCAATGTGGTGAGTGCCATGTTACGGTTGATTACCGAACAGAATTATCAGTTACCGGCCCGGGATGGGTCGTGCGTATAGTCTGAAGAATTCGTGTTTGTTGAGTGCACCTTCGTGTTTCACGTCCCATTTGCCAGTAGGCATGACGGATGCCCGGAAGGCAATCAATTGCAATTGGCTGGCAATTCCCTAAGTGTGCGATAACTCACCGATAAGATGACGTTCTGCAACCTTGAGCAGCCGCAGACTGAGTAAAGCGGTGCTGAGAGTAACACGCGATTGATTACCGTCAATTCAGCTTTCGTCAACAAGCTGCGCAAGTTGTCTGAACAAAAATAGAATAAAAATCCGCATATTGCATGTGTTGTTTTACCTTTTTGTTTATTAATTTGATAGGATTGCGTCAGAATCTTGCGGGATGTTTTGCTGCGTAACATGCGACAGTTGCTTGCCTGAATTGAGAGCCAAGACGATGTCTGATTTTTAATGTCCACCCGACTGCATTTCGTGTAATCTTTAGTCTGTACAATATAAATGGATTCTGGCGGAAAACGAATGGACGATCATGTTTAAAAGCTGGTTTCGGTCGGTCAGCAACGATCAGAACCGAACCATGGTGACACAAAACCCTCCTCCATCCACTCATGAGTCCGGTGTGATATTGTTGCGGCATCCTGTGTTGGACAGGCAACAAAAAATCATTGGGTATGACGTTGGAATTCGCTCCATTGCTGCAACACCCGGCGTAGATGATGCGTTGCACGTACTGGATGAGCAAATATTTCAGCAACTCATGCAGTTGGGTTTGCCGCAAACGAACTCGAATCAATTGTGGTTTATTCGGGTGAATGCCAATGTTTTGGCGGACGAACAGTTTGAGTTCCCCCATAAAGATCATCTGGTGCTGGTACTTGACCGTTGGCATGAAATAACGATTTCAACGTTGCTGGCGCAGTGTGCCAGGCGCGTTGCTCAGGGTTGGCAATTAGCCGCCGATAATTTCCCGGAGTCAACTGATGCCGAGCAATTGTTGCCATATCTGACTTGGTTGCGTTTTGATCTTCGCCGGTATAGTGCGGTTGATTTGGAACAACAACTGCGTCAGTTGCGTTCGCACAGCGAATTGCGTGTATTAGCACGGCAGGTGGAAACGGAAGATGAGTTGGAGGCATGCCAGGCCTTGTCCTTCGATGCATTTCAAGGATACTTTTTCACCCGGGTGAAAACATCTCAAGCACGCAGAATCGATCATGATCGTATTCGTATTATGCGGTTATTGAATCTGTTGGCACAGAATGCCGAGCTGAAAGAGCTGGAGTCGGTTTTACGGCGTGACCCCATGCTGGTATACAAAGTGCTTATGTATATCAACTCGCCATTGAGCGGATTGGATCAGCCGATTACGTCGATCGAACATGCCTTGATGTTTTTGGGTTACGGGCCGCTTTATCGTTGGCTGACGGTGTTGCTCTTTACCAGCGGGACACGTTATGCGCGTGATCAGGCTATTTTACAGCAGGCGCTGGTAAGGGCACGCTTGATGGAGTTGCTGGCCATGCGGTCAGATATGCAGCGTGACGCTGCGGCATTGTTTCTGACGGGTATGCTGTCACTGCTTGATGCATTGCTGAATACCGAATTAGCGTCAGCGCTGGAAGGTTTGACCTTGGCCGAGCCGTTGCAACAGGCATTATTTGCCGGTACAGGACCTTATGCGCCTTATCTGAAGTTGGTGATTGCCCTTGAACGGGTGCAGATGGAAGATGTGGATGTTTTGTTGCATGCGATGAATATCACGGGAGAAACGTTGAATCAATTGCATGTGCAAGCCATGGAATGGGCCGTAATGCTGGATATGCTGCCCGACGATTAATTAACGCTAAGGAAGCGCAGGGGATGATTACTGGATGGTTGAATCGCATGCGCGGCAAATCGGCTGTTACCGAGAAGGCAGATTCGTCGATACCCACTCTTTCTGTACGACCTGATACTGCCCAAGACGGGGGGCAGGTTGATGCAGAACCGATCACAGCGGCAATTGGACGATACTTGCTGCGGCAGCCGGTTCTCGACAAAAGCCAGCGTATTATTGGCTATGAGTTTGCGTTGCGTAATCAATTGGGCGTGGATGTATCTGAGCCAACGCAAGTGTTATCTGACGAAACCCTTTTGTCGAGTGTTGTTCAATTGGGTTTGCAAAACAATGGCACAAAACGGCAGATATTTATTTCGGTTGGCCCCGGCTTGCTGAACAGCGGTTGGATCGGCATGTTGCCATCCGACATGGTGGTGTTGATGATTGACGCTGCCAGGATAGACCGAGAAAACATAGATACTTTGCTGGAAACGTGTGCGGCACGTGCGGCAGGTGGTTTTCAGTTGGGTATTGATGGCTTTCGGGTGCAAGAGGATGACCTGTTGCCCTTGCTGGACTGTGTACATTGGCTGAGATTTGATTTGCGCAGCCTTGATGCCATTGCGTTTAGTCACGGTGCCGAGGAGTTGCATCGTCATCGACAGTTGCGCATTATTGCCACAAATATTGAAAGCCATGACGATATTCTGGCGGCCAGTCATTTGGGCTTCGATGCGTTTCAAGGCTATTATTTTGCGACCCGTAATCCGCTGGCACCACCACGCATGGACAATGATCGTGTGCGGGTGATGGAGTTGCTGAACATGGCAGCCAGTAAGGCGCCGCATAGCCAGATAGAGCAGGCGATCAAGCATGATGTTTTGTTGTCATACCGCTTGTTGGTATACATCAACTCCCCGCTGAATCCGTTGACCCGAAAAATTGAATCTATCGCGCAGGCGTTGATTTATTTAGGTTATGACCCGCTTTACCGTTGGCTAACCTTGTTGTTGTATGCGCGTGATCAGGACAGTGCGCCCGGAGATTTGGCCCTGTTGCAAAATGCGTTGGTGCGGGGACGCATCATGGAGCTCTTGGGGCAACGTTATATGACGCCGGAAGAGGCTGACGGATTGTTTGTTACCGGTATGTTCTCGTTGCTGGATGTGCTGCTGAATGTACCTATGCAGGAGGCGCTGGTCAACTTGAGCTTGAGTGATGCGGTAATGCGTGCGTTATTGCAGGGACATGGGCCGTTTGCACCTTTTTTGCGGTTGGCGATGGCGTTTGAAAATGCAGATCAGCAGCAGCTTAAGCAAATTGCCGATGACTTGGCGTTGGACGCTGCAGCGCTGAACAGTGTACATTTTATGGCGATCAACTGGGCGATGCAGCTTGGCACACTGGATGGTCAGTAGGCTTATCGGTAGCGTGCTTCGTCATCGGTCAGCAGGCTGTGTGTCAATCTTCATCAAACAATTCCGGGTCCCAGCCTTCTGCGCGTGCATGGTTGATGGCTTGTGAATAGATGCGCGTATGGCGTTCACGTAATTCATCCGGCAAGCGACTGGGAATGCCGCCATGTTCATCCCATGCGCCGGCAACCTTGTCGGCCAACATTTGCATGCGGTCAAGGCCCCAGTTGGTGCAGTCTTCTGTTTCGGGTAGCAGGTTAAACACCCACGCATCTTTAACGATGCGTCCCAAGTGCGTCATTCCACCTTCTTCATCTTGGGCAAGCCCCGGGTAACAGTTTGATTTCATGCTAAAAGCTCCTGCTGCTGCGAATATGGTTCAGCCGTTTGGGCCAAGCGGCTTGTTTGTTGAGTCATTGTGTAATGATAACCCAAGTTTGCGCGGTGTAAACGATTGAATCAACGCTGCGGAATCTTCCAGCAAAAATCGTTTGAATGCCATGGCCGTACCCGACAAGCGTTTTTCGCGCCGATGCACAATGTACCAGTGGCGCTGAATCGGCATGTGCTCAACATCCAGCACCACCAATCGGCCGGCTTCCAGTTCGAGCTCGACAGTATGCAACGAGACTACACCCAAACCCAAGCCGGCTTGTACCGCTTGCTTGATGGCTTCGCTACTGTTCATCTCCATGCCGTTAACAATATGCAATGCATGCTCGGCAAAGAATCTCTCCATGGCGATGCGGGTGCCTGAGCCTGGTTCGCGAATCAGAAATACCTTGTTGCGCAAACTTTGCAAGGGAATGTTGCGAACCTTGGCAAGGCGGTGGTTGGCAGGGGCAATGATCACCAGAGGATTTTCCATGAATGATTCGGCAACCAGATCAAGTTCTTTGGGTGGTTTACCCATAATGGCCAGCTCGATGTCATTGTTTTCCAGTTCTGCCAACAGCGCTCGACGATTGGTCACGTCGAGACTCACGGTAATGGTTGGATAGTGTTGGCTGAAGGTGGCCAGCAGCTTGGGCGCAACGTAATTAGCGGTACTGGCAACCGCAATTTTAAGCTTGCCGCGTTTAAGGCCCTTTAAATCGGCAATGACCGCTTCGGCTTCGAGCAATTGTTCGGCAATGTTGCGGGCGTAGTGATAAATCTCGTGTCCCGCCTCGGTAAGAAAGATTTTTTTGCCGAGTTGTTCAAACAGCGGTAATCCGATGTGGTCTTCCAGTTGGCGGACTTGCATGGACACGGCGGGTTGCGAAAGATGCAATTCTTCGGCGGCGCGCGTGAAGCTCAGGTTGCGCGCAACAGAAGAAAAAACGGTGAGTTGTCGAAATGTCACATGAAACACTGGCCGCCCTTATCGGGGAGTTTATCATAATCATTATCTTATCATAATAATCAAAATTGCTGACTGTTATTTATGTTATTCGGTCGTTATAGTGCATGCATGTCCTCTGAAGACATACAAAGAACCGATTGATTAATTACGTGGAGGTTGTTATGGCAGTTAAAACCTACAACGCCGGTGTGAAAGAGTATCGCCAGACTTACTGGATGCCCGAATACACCCCGCTGGACACCGATATCCTGGCAGTATTCAAAATCACTCCGCAAGCGGGTGTTGATCGTGAAGAAGCTGCCGCAGCTGTTGCCGCCGAATCGTCTACCGGCACTTGGACCACCGTGTGGACCGATTTGCTGACCGATTTGGATTACTACAAGGGGCGTGCTTACGCCATTGAAGATGTTCCCGGTGATGACACCTGTTTTTATGCATTTATTGCGTACCCTATCGACTTGTTTGAAGAAGGTTCGGTGGTTAATGTCTTTACCTCGTTGGTCGGTAACGTATTCGGCTTCAAGGCTGTTCGCGCATTGCGTCTGGAAGATGTGCGCTTCCCGATCGCTTACGTGAAGACCTGTGGCGGTCCTCCGCACGGTATTCAGGTTGAACGCGATGTGATGAACAAGTATGGCCGCCCGCTATTGGGTTGCACCATCAAGCCTAAACTGGGTTTGTCTGCCAAGAATTATGGTCGTGCCGTTTACGAATGTTTGCGCGGTGGTCTGGATTTCACCAAAGACGATGAAAACGTCAACAGCCAACCGTTCATGCGTTGGCGCCAACGCTTTGATTTTGTGATGGAAGCCATTAATAAGGCTGAACGTGAGACCGGTGAGCGTAAAGGCCACTACCTGAACGTTACTGCGCCGACCCCGGAAGAAATGTACAAGCGTGCAGAATATGCCAAAGAAATCGGTGCGCCGATCATCATGCACGATTACATTACCGGCGGATTCTGTGCCAATACGGGCCTCGCCAACTGGTGTCGTGACAACGGCGTTCTGTTGCATATTCACCGCGCCATGCACGCCGTGCTGGACCGCAATCCGCACCATGGTATTCACTTCCGCGTGCTGACCAAGATTCTGCGCCTGTCCGGTGGTGATCACCTGCACTCCGGCACTGTTGTTGGCAAGCTGGAAGGTGACCGCGAAGCCACCTTGGGCTGGATCGACATGATGCGTGAAAGCTTCATCAAGGAAGATCGCAGCCGTGGNNATCTTCTTCGACCAGGATTGGGGCTCCATGCCGGGCGTGTTGCCGGTGGCATCCGGTGGTATCCACGTGTGGCATATGCCGGCACTGGTGAATATTTTTGGTGACGACTCTGTGTTGCAATTTGGTGGTGGTACGTTGGGTCACCCATGGGGCAATGCGGCAGGTGCGGCTGCCAACCG
>DDOT01000106.1:23654-27695 GCA_002341815.1 Thiobacillus sp. UBA2487
TGAAGATTGCCATGGAAACATGGAAAGAAATCAAGTTTGAGTTCGACACGGTTGACAAGCTCGACGTGTCGCACAAATAAGCATTTGTTGTATCCCTGTTTGAGGGCAGCAGCCCTGTGCAGCTGCCACAACAGACCATGCACTAGCCCGATCTTTGCATGAATTCGCGTGATGATCACGCAGAATTTTGTTACAGAGTGAAATTTTATGAAAGCGTGGCGTCGTTATTCATACGC
The DNA here is from genome assembly GCA_002341815.1 of Thiobacillus sp. UBA2487. Classification (GTDB taxonomy): domain Bacteria; phylum Pseudomonadota; class Gammaproteobacteria; order Burkholderiales; family Sulfuriferulaceae; genus Sulfuriferula. The sequence continues at coordinate 23,891 of DDOT01000106.1, forward strand.
CCAATTGAATAAAATTTCAATATGGAACCCAAGTGAGGGCGCGCGTTAATTTATGAAAAGATCGGGCTAAATACTTTCCTGAAAGGAATTAAAATGTCTGAAGTTTTGGATTACAAAAGCCGTTTGAGCGATCCTGCCAGCCGCAAGTTTGAGACCTTTTCTTACCTGCCGGCAATGAGCAGCGATGAAATTCGCAAACAAGTTGAATATGTCGTCAGCAAGGGTTGGAATCCTGCGATCGAGCATACCGAGCCTGAGCATTTGATGGACTCTTATTGGTACATGTGGAAGCTGCCGATGTTTGGCGAAACCGATGTCACCAAAATTCTGAACGAGGCAGAAGCGTGCCACAAAGCCAATCCAAACAACCATGTGCGCCTGATCGGTTATGACAACTTTGCGCAAAGCCAAGGTGCGTCCATGGTGATTTATCGTGGCAAGACGGTGTAAGTTGCCGGCTTGATTGCATCCCCCGTTGTGTCAGCAAAGCTTGCCTGACGCGACAGTGCGGCATGATGGGGGGTTTTTCCTGAAAGGCGCTGAAAATATGATGCTTTTCAGGAAAAATAAACATGAAATACATCGAACTGATCAAACCGCAGGCGTGAAAGGGTTGTGAAATGAACGAGATGATGGCGCAGTATCGGGTTAAAAAGGAACCGTATTACCGGGTGGTGGCGGATGAAGTAGCGCTGTATGAAGCGGCTTACTCGGTGCGTATGCCGATGCTGTTGAAAGGGCCTACCGGTTGTGGCAAAACCCGTTTTGTCGAGTACATGGCCTGGAAATTGGGCAAGCCGTTGATTACGGTTGCGTGTAATGAAGATATGACCGCATCGGATTTGGTTGGTCGCTTCTTGTTGGATGCCAATGGCACGCGCTGGCAAGATGGACCATTGGCCATCGCTGCACGCTATGGCGCAATTTGCTATCTGGACGAAGTGGTAGAAGCCCGCCAGGATACCACGGTGGTTATTCACCCCTTGACCGATGCGCGGCGCGCATTACCGCTGGAAAAGAAAGGTGAGTTGATTGAAGCCCATCCGGATTTTCAGTTGGTAATTTCTTACAACCCGGGTTATCAAAGCTTGATGAAGGACCTGAAACAATCCACCAAGCAACGTTTTGGCGGCCTTGATTTTAATTATCCTGATCATGCGATAGAACAAGAGATTGTTGCGCATGAGGGCGGGGTTGGCATTGAAATCGCAGACAAACTGGTATCGATTGCTGAACGTGCGCGCAATTTGAAAGGTCATGGTCTGGATGAAGGCATTTCGACCCGGATGTTGATTTACGCCGCATCGCTGATTGCCCGCAATGTGGCACCGAGTGCCGCTTGCCGTGTAGCGTTGGTGCGCCCTATTACCGATGATCCTGATATGCGTGATGCGCTGGATGCGGCAGTAAGTACCTACTTCTGACAAAAATCGCGTTACACGGTTAGTGAGCCAGGCGTAAATCGCAATGCGTCGCGCTGGTATCGCCCGTATCCGGCAATAAGGAACCGTCATGTCGATACATCTTGAAGATTACGCCGAGTTGCTGGCAGATCTGTCAGCGCATGCCCGGGAAGTGTTGCAATCAGTTTGGCAGGATGCTGCCCGTGTGTTTAGTACCGTGGGTCTGCAGCGTTATGCGGAAGGTGCCGTTTCGCTTAAAAACCTTGGGCGCGGCGATGGGTTGGTGGTGACCTATCTGGAAAATGCACCGGTCATTGCACGCAATGTTGGTGAAGATGTCGTGCCTGATCTGGTGTATGCAGCCATGACGATGGCATCGAAAACCAGTGGTACGGTGATTGAATTGATGTTGGCAACGGCACCTTTCGCCGCTGAACGCTTGGGTGATGCAGAACTTTTCAAAAAATATCTGCAATTGGTGAATACGCTGCTGGCCAGTGCGCCGCGTGGTGTCAAACCCATGCTGGAAAGTCTGGAAAAGCTGTTTGCCCAATTGACATTGGGCGGCTTGCGTCGCTGGGCAACCTGGGGCGCACAAGCGCACCGGACCAACTACGAAGAGCAGGTGCGCTATTTTGGCTTGCAAACGCCTGAGTCGATGGCGATTATGCAACAGGAGCGTAAAGGCACCTTGTTTGTCGATGTGCATCGTCGCATCAATATGTATCTGCGGGCCCTGTGGGCACGGGATTTCTTTATGCGGCCCACATCGGGCGATTTTGAAAAACGCGATGGCTATAAGCCGTATATTGCCGATTATCTGTTGCATATTCCTGATGCATACGATGATTTTGTCATTCGTGATGCACAGGGCAATGAGATTCGGCGCGTGGATGGGGTTGAAATGTACCGTGCAGCAAGTGCGCACTGTGCCGCCCACATGGTGTATACCACGGCCCCCATTTCGGCTGAAAATCTTAATGCTTTGCAACTGGCGGCGATTTCGGTGGTGGAGGATGCACGGGTTGAGCGTAATGCCATTCAGCGCTTCCCCGGATTGCAGCAACTATGGGCATCGTTGCATACCATTACACCCCAAAACAAAGCAACCTTGGGTGATTATTTGAACCGGATTGCCCGCGCGTTGCTTGACCCAACCTATCAAGATGAGGATGGTGTGGTGATCAAGGCGCGCGCGTTGTTTGCCAATGAGCAGCATCGCCTGGCGGATAATCAGATGTCGTGGGATATCGGGGTGCAACTTGCCCACGAACTGTCACAGTTGCGTATTCCGTATCAGCCGCGTACCGATGTGCTGATTGCGCCCTATCTGGATGATAACCGCTATTTCTGGGCATTTGAAGAATTCGATCCGTTGCAGGCGGCACAAGCAGGGTATGACAGTGTTCAGCAAGTCCGTAAATACGTTAGTGTTATGGAAATGGTTAATGAGATCGATACTGAATTGGCGGGGGATGACGCGCAAGAAATCTGGGTGTTGGGCACCGAACTGTTTCCTTATGAGAATATTGGCGCCGAGAGCGGTGGTAAGTCGTGGAATGACATGGAAGGCAAAGAGCCCGCGGCCGATCCTGTGCATTATTCAGAATGGGATTACCAAATTCAGCTGGAACGTCCGCTTTGGACCACAGTGCTGGAAAAACGCGCCAAACATGGCGAGTTAGAAGTGATTGAGGCGATAGCCGCCCAATATAAACGTGAAATCCAGCGCATGAAATTTCTGCTTGATGCCATGCAGCCGCAGGGCGTGCAGCGTATCCGTAAACTGGAAGATGGCGATGAGGTCGATATTAATGCGGCCATTCGCTCCATGATAGAAATGCGGATGGGAATGCAACCTGACCCGCGCATCATGATGCGTTCGGTGCGCAAAACGCGGGATATTGCGGTGATGGTGCTGGTGGATTTATCTGAATCTACCAACGACAAAGTGGCGGGGCAGGATTTTACGGTGCTGGATTTAACTCGCCAAGCATGTGTGCTGCTGGCAGATGCCATCAATAAAATCGGCGATCCGTTTGCCATTCACGGCTTTTGTTCAGATGGTCGGCATGATGTTGAATACTATCGCTTCAAGGATTTCGATCAACCGTATGATGACGTACCGAAGGCTCGCTTGGCCGGAATGACCGGACAACTATCCACCCGTATGGGCGCGGCAGTACGTCATGCATCGCATTACCTCGAACAGCAGCGATCAAGCAAAAAGCTGATGCTGGTCATTACCGATGGCGAACCGGCTGATATTGATGTGCGTGATCCGCAATACCTGCGCAACGATACCAAAAAAGCGGTGGAAGAAGCCGGACGCAAGGGTATTATCACGTATTGTATGAGCCTCGATCCGCGTGCGGATCAATATGTCTCGCGAATTTTTGGGG
>DDOT01000106.1:27839-28599 GCA_002341815.1 Thiobacillus sp. UBA2487
GAAAGCGTGGCATCGTGATTCATATACCCAATTGAATAAAATTTCAATAGGGAACCCCAGTGAGGGCGCGCGTTAATTTATGAAAAAATCGGGTTAAGACAATGTTGGGTTTTTTGGTTCTGGAGGCACCGTTCGATGCCTCCACGCGAAGCCGGCGTGATAAATACAAACGCCTGTTCCTTGAGCCTTAACGTGGGCGCGCCATCGTAGGCATCGTCACCATGGGAGACGAGGTGATGGTTGGTTTGGCGATCGCAGGTGCAGTCACGACAGGTGCAGTCACGACAGGTGCAGTCACGGCAGGTGCGGTCATGACAGGGGCGGTTACGGAACGAGAGGTTACAGTACCGGCGAATGCTTGAGCGCCCATGCCTTGGCCNNGCACAGACCGACTCATTGGTGTTGATGCGCTTCTGGCAGATTTTCGTGATAGCCGCTGAAGTCGGGCCAGAAAGTCTGGCTGGTGGGAAAGTCAGCGTCAAAAGTTGCCAGTACCGAGAGATTGGCTGATTTGGTAATACATGATCGAAGATGTGCCAGATTTGCACCCGGCACATCTTCCGCAAATTGATAGCACTCTTCGGCTGTGCCGGTTGACACCACCCGGTCTTGTAGCGCGATGATGTTTGCGCCCACCACGTCTCGAGCAAAATATAAACATATTTGGTTGCTACCATGCGCAATGATCGTCGCTTGTAATGCCTCGATATCGGCGTTCGGGACATCGCGGGCAAACTCAAAACAGGCGTGCGCATCTTTT
>DDOT01000017.1:0-235 GCA_002341815.1 Thiobacillus sp. UBA2487
GTGGTGCGGGCGTATTCGGTTACCAAAATGATGTTCAGACCGGTGGTGGGTGTGCAGCCTACAACGGCTGGCAGGTCAATGACGGGAATGACTTGGCCACGCAGGTTAACGACGCCCAGCATGTGTGGGTGCGCGCCGGCCACCGCAGTGATTTGGGGCATGGCAACAATTTCTCGCACTTTGAATACGTTGATGCCAAACAGTTCGGAACGGTTGCCTTGCGGGTCAGCACCCA
>DDOT01000017.1:274-13296 GCA_002341815.1 Thiobacillus sp. UBA2487
GCTATCGGATGGTGCTAAATGCCAGACAACGCACCATGCATGACCGATGGTTTTATTGCAGCGATTGTAACGCACGTTGCGCAGCAACGATAACCCGTTCAGGTGCCGTACCACCAAAATGGTTACGGCTGGCAGCGGAGCCTTCCAACGATAATACACCATAAACATCGTGTTCTATCAAGTCAGAAAACGATTGCAGTTCCGGCAATGGTAATTCTGACAACGTACAGTGTCGGGTTTCTGCCAGACGAACCGCGCGGGCCACGGCTTCGTGGGCGTCGCGGAAAGGCAAGCCTTTTTTAACCAGATAATCGGCCAAATCGGTTGCGGTAGCGTGGCCCTGGTTCAGCGCGTCATGCATGGCATTTGGACGAATTTCAAGCCCGGACATCATCTCGGCGGCAATTGCCAAGGTATCAAGCACGGTGTCCACGGTATCAAACAACGGTTCTTTGTCTTCCTGATTATCTTTATTATAGGCCAAGGGTTGCCCCTTCATCAGTGTGAGCAGGCTGACCAGGTGACCGTTGATCCGTCCGGTTTTGCCGCGCATCAGTTCGGGGACATCAGGATTTTTCTTTTGCGGCATGATCGATGAGCCGGTACAAAAACGATCTGGAAGATCGATAAAGCCAAACCGCGGGTTCATCCACAAAATCAGCTCTTCAGACAGACGTGAGAAATGGGTCATGATCACGCTGGCCGTTGCGCAGAATTCTATGGCGAAGTCGCGGTCGGACACGGCATCAAGCGAGTTGGCGCAAACACTGTCGAATCCGAGTTCACGGGCTACCCTGTCGCGGTCTATCGGGTAGCTGGTGCCAGCCAATGCGGCGGCACCCAGTGGCAGGCGATTAACCCGGCGCCGACAATCCGCCAAGCGCTCTGCATCGCGCGCGAACATCTCAAAATAAGCCAGCAAGTGGTGACCAAACGTAACAGGTTGCGCCACCTGCAAATGGGTATGGCCCGGCATGAGAACGGCAGCGTGTTTTTCCGCCTGCTGTGCCAGTGCCCGTTGCATGTTGCGCAAGCCGACCAGCATCAAGTCAATGTGGTGGCGTAGCCATAGACGAATATCCGTGGCGACCTGATCATTGCGCGAACGTCCGGTATGCAGGCGTTTTCCGGCATCCCCTACCCGTTCGGTGAGTGATTTTTCAATGTTGAGGTGCACGTCTTCCAGCTCAAGTTTCCATTCAAACCGGCCGGCTTGTATGTCATGCAAAATGTCAGCCAACCCGCGTTCAATATCTGCGAGATCGGTCGGGCTGATGATGTGGCAATGCGCCAGCATGCGGGCATGGGCAAGCGAGCCTTGAATGTCAAATTCGGCCAATCGGTAATCAAAGCCGATAGACGCGGTGTAACGCTGGACGCGAGCTGAAACCGGCTCGCTAAATCGTCCGGACCAGAGTTGAGGAGATGTCGTCATGAATCTGTCTGCATGGGTTAGTCAAGGTTGTGCGATGTGTTAAACATGCCGCTTATTTTTTCGATGCAGCAGTCGTTTTTTTGCCCGTTCGCTTGCGGGTTTTTCCGGTGGTTGCTTTTGCTGCCAGCAAAGGAAGGGCATCCGCCAGTCCGGCACTGTCGTGATCCAGATCGGGTGGCAGTGTGGCACTGATTTTGCCGTGCTTGAAATACCAGCCATAACGCCCTTCATGCAGGGTTACCGGTTGCTCGTCTTCGGGATGTTTGCCCAGCAGTTTGCCGGTTATTTTGGCGGCACGTGGTGAGCGTTCTTGGGCAAGCAGTTCTACGGCGCGATGCAGTCCGATGGTATACACATCATCGGCTTTGGGTATCGATTTAAATTTGCCGTTGTGTTGTAAATAAGGGCCAAAGCGGCCAATATTGGCCACGATGGGTAAATCGTCGTGCGGATGGTTGCCTACCGTGCGTGGCAAGGACAGCAAACGCAGCGCAGAAGGTAGATCGGCTTGCGCTGCGGGGATGTTCTTGGGCCAACTGGCGCGCCGTGGTTTGATGGTTTTGTCTTCCGGGGTAGCGCCGACCTGTACATACCAACCATAGCGACCGTTTAACAGCAAGATGTCCTGACCGCTGTCGGGATCAATGCCCAAAACACTCGGTTCGCCGCCCTGACTGAACGGACGGGTGAAATCACATTCGGGGTAAGCTGAGCAGCCGACAAACAAGCCGCGTTTGCTGGCTTGCAAAAACAATTTTGCACCGCATTTCGGGCATACCTCGTCGTCAATCGGACAGCCACGCTCAACCTCGGCTTTGGCTGCCAGGGTACTGGAAAAGTCATGCCAAAAGTCGTTGAGCAAAGGCACATAGCGTAACTCGCCATTGGCAACGTCATCCAACCGGTCTTCCAGACGAGCGGTAAAGTCGTAGTCAACATAATGCGTGAAATGCGTGGTTAAAAAACAATTCACCAAGCGACCGGTTGGAGTCGGGATAAAACGCTTTTTGTCCAGATCGACGTATTCCCGGTCTTTTAGCGTTGAAATAATGCTGGCATAGGTGGATGGACGTCCAATGCCATATTCTTCCAGTGTTTTGACCAAGCTGGCTTCGGTGTAACGTGGTGGCGGCTGGGTAAAATGTTGATCACTCCACAGTCGCTCAACTGGCAAGATATCACCTTCTTCCAGCGATGGCAGTCGCGAGTCTTCTTCTTCGGTATTATCGTCCAGATTTTCTTGATACACCGCAATAAAGCCGGGAAATGCCAGGGTTTGTCCGGTAGCCCGAAACAGGGTCTGATTGCCGGCATCGAGATCAACGCTAACCGTGTCGAATTGCGCGCTGGTCATTTGGCAGGCCAGCGTGCGCTTCCAAACCATATCGTACAGTCGAAATTGATCGGTGGTCAGAAATCCGCGCATGGATTCGGGCGTGCGGGACATGGCGGTTGGTCGGATGGCTTCGTGCGCTTCCTGCGCGTTTTTAGATTTGTTCCGATAATAGACCGGGGCTTCAGGCAGATAGGGTGCATCAAATTGAGTCTGGATATAGGTACGAATTTCAGCAATCGCATCCGCTGCCAAATTAACCGAATCAGTACGCATATAGGTAATAAGACCGGTGGCAGAGCCGCCGATGTCAACACCTTCGTATAATTGCTGTGCCGTACGCATGGCGCGATCAGTGGTCATGCCCAGTTTGCGCACCGCCTCTTGCTGCAGGGTGGAGGTGGTGAATGGGGCTGCCGGGTGGCGAGACTTGCGTTTGCGCTCAATGTGCTGCACACCGACGGTTTGCAGATTTGCCAGATCATCCAAAACCTTTTGCTGCGCCGGTTGATCGGTAAAGCTGAACTGCTCGATTTTATTGCCGCGATGCTGGCTTAAGCGCGCGCTGAACGCTTGCCGCGCCTTGCGGGTGTCCAGATGGATGGTCCAGTATTCTCGGGCTGTAAAGCGCTCAATTTCGACTTCACGTTCAACAATGAGGCGTAGCGCCGGGCTTTGCACGCGCCCTGCTGACAAGCCGGGGCTGATTTTGCGCCATAACAGAGGTGACAGGTTAAATCCCACCAGGTAATCCAATGCCCGGCGCGCTTGTTGGGCGTCCACCAGATTCATGGAAATCTGGCGAGGATGGGCGACCGCATGGCGGATGGCGGTGGGGGTTATTTCGTGAAATTCGATGCGCTCAAGCGGCTTGTTGGGCGCAATGTGCTCGTTGTGCAAGATTTCGGCCAAATGCCATGCAATGGCCTCGCCTTCCCGATCCGGGTCGGTTGCCAGCAAAATACGGTCTGCTTTGCGCGCCGCTTTTAAAATATTGGCGACATGGCGTTCGTTGCGTTCGATCAACTGGTATTTCATGGCGAACCCTTGGTCGGGTTCTACCGCGCCTGATTTGGGAACCAAGTCGCGTACATGACCATAACTGGCAAGGATCTCATACCCGTCACCCAGGTATTTTTTCAGGGTTTTCGCTTTCGATGGCGATTCGACAATGACAAGTGCTGACATGGTTTAATGAACGGTTGGGGTTGCGTTGTGATGGAATATCATATCTTCGAGCAACACAATATTTTGTTCGGGATGTTGGCTCCATAGCAGCACTAACGCAATCCAGCGAATCTTTTCTTCAATATCATCTTCGTCCAGCGCCATCACCCTTTCAATAATCCATTCACGTTGCGCAGCGTTAATCATGCCGGATTGCTGCAAAAATAACAGAAAGCCACGTGATGCGGTGTCAAGTTTTGCCAACTCCGCCGTTGTATAATGGCGCAATGCATTGACATGGGGAATGGCGTGGTTGGCAAATTGAACATCGGTCAATTCGCCTAACCAATCAAGCACTTGCTCAATTTCATTGATTTCAAAGCCGGCGGCATTCAGCTTGATCGCCAGTGTGTCGCGATCGGGCGCACGGTCAATCTGAGGATAATTCTCAAATAAAAACAAAAAAATATCAAACATTGTTATCCATCAGGCAAGGCGTTGGTATAACCCACCGGGACGTGAGGCCACTTCACCGATAAGCTCCTTCTCTAACAGAATGGCTGAAACTTGTTGTGCCGTCAACCCGGAACGCATGACAAGTGTATCCAGTGCGATGGGCGCATGGCCCATGATGGCAAGCAAAGGGTCATTTGATTCGGCCGGATTGGTCTGGGCCTGCGGTGCAATTTGTTGCAAATGGAGTTCTTCCAGAATGTCGCTGGTTTGTTCTACCAGTTTTGCGCCTTCGCGTATCAAGCGATGACAACCGCGGGTGAGCGGCGAGTGAATCGAACCGGGAATAGCGAATACCTCTTTGCCCTGCTCTGCGGCCAATCTGGCGGTAATCAGCGAACCGCTGTCCAAACCGGCTTCAACGACCAGACAACCCATGGATAATCCGCTGATCAGTCGGTTACGGCGCGGAAAATGGTGGACTTTGGCTGGTGTTCCGGGTGGAAGCTCGCTCAAAATCAAGCCTTGCGCGGCAATGGTGTGCGCCAGGTCGCGGTTGCGTGCCGGGTAGACAATATCCGGGCCCGTACCGATTACGGCAATGGTCGATGCGTTGGTGCCCAGCGCGCCCTGATGTGCGGCAGCATCGATGCCCAAGGCAAGTCCGCTGATAATGGTAAGACCGTTTTCGGCCAGATTGCGTGAAAAATGGGTGGCATCGCGTTCGCCTTGGGCGCTGGCATTGCGACTGCCGACCATGGCGAGTGCCGGTTTGTTAAGTAAATCCAGGCGGCCGCGCGCAAATAAAACCGGTGGCGGATCGGTAATGTCCAGCAGACGAGCGGGATAATCGGTATCCGCCAAGGTCAGCAGATGATTGTCGGGGCGGTTTAGCCAGTTTAACGCCAGCGCCATGCGCTGTGGGTCAGCACCGCGCAAAATCGCATGAGATACTTCTGCGGATGTGTGGCGCAGAAGTTGGGACGACGATGCGCGCCGAATGGCTTCTGGTGTATTAAAAACCGCCAACAGACGACACAGGCTGACAGAGCCGAGACCCGGCGTGAGTGTCAGGTGCAGCCAATCCAAGCGTTCGCTGTCATTCATGCGTGGCAGGTATCAGGGATTTTGGATCAAATAGCCCGTTTCTACGGATGCATTCGCATCCATGACCATCGCATACGCCGCTTTGTCGAATGCGCGGTAAACGATGCATAGCGCCACCCGGGTGGGGGGAATGGTAACCCCCTCTTTTTTACTGCCGGGTTGATAAATGGCGAGTACAACCCCGGGGGTCAAGCCATCCTGAATGCCGCGATTCAGCAAAACCGTATCAAAGCGACCGGCCTCGGCCAATACGCCAACCGTATCGAGGATTTGACCTTGCACGGGGAGGTCGGGGGCGTGCGGGACATAGTTGAACCGCAGCTTGTTTCGCGCGGGCAGCAGTTTATCACCCACGGTGATTTCGCTGATGGCCGAATCAATAAATACCTTGAACGGATTGCCTTGCGCAAGGGTGTGCGCCTTGCCTACCAGATTGGCGCTGTAGCCCAGCAGCTTTTTGTCGGTTGGATCAATGATTTCATTGCCGGGTTCAACAATGTCCCATTGTTGCGTGTCGTTGGCATCACCTTGCACCCAGACCTCGTCGCTGGCGCCCACCACGATATGTTCGTCCTGATAGTCGATGATGGCTGGGGCATTCGACAGTTGGCCGATAGCCATGATGCGTGGCTGTTTGACGAAGGCATCCAGCGCGCTGCTCGGGATGGGCGGAATACCGGTTTGTTCGGCCAATGAACCGCGGATACTGGGCATCAGTTTGATGGTTGACAAAACCTGTGCCGGTTCAAGGCTTAGATGAGGTTGACCGTTGATGGTTTGCAAGACGATCGTGTCGCCGGGATAAATCCAATGTGGATTTTTGATTTCTTCTTTATTCATGCCCCAGATTTGCGGCCATTTCCATGGGTCCTTCAAGAATTTTGAAGAAATGCTCCACAGGGTGTCACCTTTAACCACGGTGTAGGCAGAAGGGGCGTCCGGCTGAAGTGACAAAACGTCGGCATAACTAGCCACACTGCTCAGACAGGCCAGAATCAGTGTGATCATGGCAGATTTCATGCGGTCCCCTTGGCGTTTAAAATTGGTTTACTGTTTCTGGAATGTGTCGCAAGTTAACGCACACCTTGGTTTGGGTGTGCCGGCAATTTGCGCGAATTTATAAAACATTCCGGTTAACGGGTATAATAACCGACCCGGTTAATAAAATATTTGGAATAGTGCTGGGTTGACCCTGTTGCCAGCGTGTCGACCATGTTCTGAATTTTGCATGTAATTCTTTAGGCAGGCAAGCGATTATGGCCAAATTAGATATCTTGCGTTATCCCGACCCCAGACTTTACACACGCGCCAAACGGGTTGGTATCATTGATGAGCGTATCCAACGTTTGGTGGCGGATATGGCAGAAACCATGTATGCCGCGCCTGGTATCGGTTTGGCGGCTACTCAGGTAGATCGTCATATTCAGTTGATCATTGTGGATACCAGCGAAAATCAGAACGATTTGCGGGTATTCATCAATCCTGAATTAATTTTCAGTGAAGGCGATGCCGAACGTGAGGAAGGTTGTCTGTCTGTGCCGGGTATCTATGACAAGGTGCATCGGGCAGAACGCATCCGTGTGCGGGCACAGGGGCTGGATGGCAAAACGTTTGAGCTGGATGCCGACGGTTTGCTTGGGTTGTGTATCCAGCACGAAATGGACCATTTGCTGGGAAAGGTGTTTGTGCAGTATCTATCACCGCTCAAGCAGACGCGAATTCGGAATAAAATGAAAAAGCGCTTGCGCGAAACCATGTGAGGTGATGCGTCATGCGCGTTGTATTTGCGGGAACGCCCGAGTTTGCCGGGATTGCGTTGCAAGCGATTGTCCAGGCTGGGCATGATGTCGTTGCGGTGCTTACCCAGCCAGATCGTCCGTCCGGTCGGGGTATGAAACTGCAGTCGAGTGCGGTTAAACAACTGGCGATCCGTCTTGGGTTGCCGGTATGGCAACCGGGCAGTCTGAAAGATCCGGCAATACAGACCGATCTTGCCGGTTTGAGCATGGATGTCATGGTGGTGGCGGCGTATGGACAGCTTTTGCCGCAGGTAGTGCTGGATATGCCGCGTTTGGGTTGTCTGAACATTCATGCGTCGCTGTTACCGCGATGGCGTGGTGCTGCGCCTATTCATCGTGCGATTGCGGCTGGCGACCGCCAAACCGGTATTTGTATCATGCAAATGGACGCCGGACTGGACACGGGGGCAATCTGTGCCTCGGTTGCCACGCCGATTTTGCCGGAGGATACCACCGGCCGTTTGCATGACCGTTTGGCGCAATTGGGTGGCGAGTTGATTGTGACAAGCTTGGCACAGGCGATGGAAGGCCGGTTGACTTGCATCGCGCAGCCGGTAGACGGGGTTACTTACGCGGCAAAAATCAGCCGCGCCGATGCGCGTATCGATTGGCAGCAACCCGCTGCGGTTTTACAGCGCTTGGTGCGTGCACTCGATCCTGCCCCTGGGGCATACGCGCTGTGGCACGATCAACCGCTGAAGTGCTGGGAGGCTGCGGTGGTGGATGGGGATGGGGTGCCGGGGCAAATCATGCGTGCCGATGCGAATGGCATTGTGGTGGCGTGTGGGGAACGCGCATTGCAGATCACCCAGTTGCAGGCGGCCGGTGGCAAGCGGCTTAGCGCGGCTCAGTTGCTGAGTGGCCACTCACTTTCGGTCGGGGATCGGTTGGCGTAGTGGCTGGCTGCACGCTGACGCTTGTTGGCTTACCCATGCGGTCAGTTGGTCCAGCAATACTTGGTTGGCTTGCGTGAGCGCTGCGGCGGCGGCTGTGCCATTGTAGCGCTGTGCCGGAGCGGTGGCACGAAAGGTGTGTCGTGCCAATAATTGCTGATCAGGAAAGCGGTACAGGGTGGCACGCACGCTAACCATCGCTTGTCCGGGTTGCGTATCAGTGTTGTGGTACCAATCTAATAATACGGTTTCCAGATCGCACTGTTCATTGCCCGGCGCATAGGCGTCCAATACGCCTGCCAAGCCCGGAAGGTGGTCCAGACGACGCAACAGCAGTTCATGAAAACGACTGGCCGGCAATTCACTCCACCGGGTGTATTGGTAATGTCCGCGCTGCCCCGTCGATGTGCCGAATACCAGATCAATCCGATTGTCGTAGCTGGTCGACTCGGTGACCAGCATGCGCATGACCGGTGCGTTGGCTGTTTTGCCGGTCGAGCCGGTCAGGATCGCCGGTCGATCTTCCAATTGCCAGGTCTGATGGGTGTTGGCACAGCCGGACAGTAGCAGGCATGACAGTATCATCTTTGGCAGATGCTTCATGTTATTCTCCAGGCGCAGTTTGGTCACTGCCGTTGCCAAAGATTAGCGAGGCAGGCTGGTTTAAGCGACGGGTGGCTTCGCTTAGCTGATTTTCTCCTTGGTGTAAATCGTTAGTGATCTGGTTCATGTCTTGATGGCTGGTAGCGAGCAAAATTTGGAGTTGACCTGACAATAACAGGGCTTGCCGATTGACGCTGTCCAATACGAGGTCCGTGTGCTGCAGCGCGGTTTGTGTCTGGTCGGCCAAACCGGCGAAGCGTTGATTGAAATGTTCGCTGGTGGCGTACAAGCTGTCCGAGGTTTGGTCAAACGAGTCTGCTGCACGGTGGATACTGGACAAGGTTTGCAGCATGTCCTGCTGGTTGGCCGCCAAGGCGCTGCTGACCGTTGCCAGGTTTTTTAAGCTGGTGCTTAACGCACTCAGGTTGGCCGGACTGAGCATCTGGTTAATGCCATCCAGCATTTGGGCGGTTTTTTGTGAGATCTGGGTGAGGTTGGTGGTGACTTTTTCCAGATCCGAGCTGCCTTCGCTGATAATCGGCCAAGGCGGTGTGGCGCCGGGGATTAGTAGCGGTGAATTGCCGGGTGGCGTATCGATTTCAATGGCCGCCAATCCGGTGACAATGTTGCGTTGCACCACGGCATGACTGGAAATATGGATCGGGGTGGCGGGATTGATCTTGATATCCACGCGGACAGCGTTGTGCCCACCGGGTGCAAAGGCATAGTTGCTGACCTCGCCGACCTTGATGCCGCGCAGTTTGACCGGACTGTTGATGTCCAGTCCATCCATGGATTGGTTGCGAAAGTAGATGGTGTAGTGGGCATAAGCAATCTGGCTGCCGCCAGCCAACCAGACCAAACCGGCCAGCATCAGCAGGCTGACGGCAACAATCAGGCTGCCAGCCAGAATGTATCGGGCTTCATTTTCCATCAACGGTCTCCGTTGGGCATAGGGTTGCGGCTGGCGAAATAGGCGCGTAGCCAAGGGTCGTCAAGTTGGCGCACGGTGTCGAGAGGTCCTTCCCCCAGCACCTTGCCGTCTGCCAGCACAATAATCCGGTCGGTAATCGACAGCAGTGTATCGATATCGTGGGTGATGATCAATGCAGTCAGGCCGAGGTTGTCGCACAAGGTGCGCAACAGTTGATCGAAACTACGCGCCGATACCGGATCCAGTCCCGATGTCGGTTCATCCAGAAACAGCAGCTCGGGGTCAAGTGCCAGCGCGCGCGCCAACGCTGCGCGTTTACGCATCCCGCCGGATAGCTCGTCAGGTAATTTGTCGCCGGCCAGTGCAGGCAGCCCAACCATCGACAGTTTCAATCGTGCCAAATCCAGGCAGGTATTGCGTGGCAAACGGGCATGTTCAAATAACGGGGTGGCAATGTTTTGCAACACAGTCAAATTGGAAAACAGCGCGCCATCTTGAAACAGCATGCCAATGCGTTGGCGCAATTGCGCCAGTTGTCCATTCCTTGCTGCTGCGCGGATGTCTTCTCCGAACAGCATGGCTTGTCCGGCACTGGGGTTCAGCAAGCCGGTGAGTACCTTCAGCAATACCGATTTGCCGGTGCCGCTGCCACCGATCAACGCGGTTATTTCGCCTTGCTGGACGCGCATGCTGACATCGCGATGGATGGTTTGTCCTCCCAGTCGCGTCTCAATATGGCGCGCTTCGACGAGGATGGTGGGCGTTATAGATTGAGCCATGCCAGACTAACCGCGACAAACGCATTAATCAGAATGATGGCCACGATGCTTTCAACGACGGTGGCGGTGGTGGACAGGCCGATGCTGCGCGCATTGCGTTCGACCTTAAGGCCGGTATGGCAAGCGATCAGCCCGATAAAAATGCCAAATAACGGGGCTTTGGCTAACCCAATGATGACCGTGCGTGGCGTAATCGCGCTGTTGACCCGATCCATAAACATGGCCACCGGAATATCCAGTTGCAGTTTGGCCACCAGCATGCTGCCGGCTATGCCCGCCAGATCGCCGATAAACACCAGCAGTGGCAGGGCGATGACCAGCGCGATCAGGCGGGGGATGATCAACACCGTCCAAGGCGATAAGCCAAGCACACGAATGGCATCGATTTCCTCATCAAAGATCATGGTGCCGAGTTGGGCGGTAATGGCCGACCCGCTGCGACCGGCCACCAGAATCGCCACCAGCACCGGCGATAACTCACGGCAAATGGCCAGCGTGGTGCCGTCCACCACATATATGTTCGCGCCGTATTGCAGGGCTTGTCGGCCTAACAAATAAGTGAATACCACCCCCAGCAGAAACATCATCAGGCTGACCAAACCGATGGCTTTTACAAATACATCATCCAGTTGAGCAAAGGTTTCTATTGGACGAAACCGGCCGGGTTGTCGCACGATGCCCAATATTTCTTCGCCAACATGGCCAATCATGCGCAGGCTGTCACCGGCATGACCGGCCATGCGATGCGAAAACGCCCCCAACCTTGCTAACCAGTCGCGCGTTTTTGGGCGGGCAGGTGCGGTGCCGGGGTGGTGTTGTTGTACCAGTTGCAAAATGGCTTGGGTATCTTGATTCAGATGTTGCCACATCGTATTGGAAGGTGTGCCGCCATGCCGGGATAACAGATTCAACAGCAGCCATGCCCCACTGGGGTCCAGCGAATTTAATTGACTGGCATCCAGACGAATCTGCCGAGTCGTTGAAACCGGCAAATGCGCGGGCCAGTCCGGAAAATGCCCGGCTTGCGCCAGTCGCCAATCGCCCGATACCGCAAGGTCTATGCCATGCTCAGAAGCGATTCCTTGCAACAATGGGGGGTTCATCTGCGCCTGAACCGATAAATGGCCAGGCTGCCGGTCAGGTTGCGTAACCAGTTCACCTTGCGCGCTCCGGTCATGACAACGCGCTCCAGTATTTCGATACCCAGATTGTCGCACAAGGTTTCAAAATCATGCATGGTACACAGATGCACGTTCGGGGTATCGTACCACTGGTAAGGCAGGTCTTCCGAGACCGGCATGTGACCTTGCAGGATTTGCCAGCGGTTTTTCCAGTAACCAAAATTAGGAAAGGTGACAATGCCCTCACGGCCCACGCGCAGCAATTCGCGCAGGATGGCTTCGGTGTTGTGTACGGCCTGTAAGGTTTGTGATAACACGATGTGATCGAAACTGCCGGAGTCAAATTCAGCCAATCCGGCCTCCAGATCGCGCTGAATGACGTTCACACCATTGCGTATGCAGCCAATGATGCGGTCTTCCGCTATTTCCACGCCATAGCCGTGAATTTGCCGCGTTTCTTGCAGGTATTTGAGCAATTCTCCATTGCCGCAGCCCAAATCGAGCACGCGGGAGCCCGGTTGTATCCAACCGGCGATGGTTTGCAGGTCGTGGCGCATCAGACGGATATCCTGTTCATATAAGCGGCCACCAGTGCATGGTAATGCGGATCTGGCATCAGAAACGCATCATGGCCGTGGGTGGAGACGATTTCGGCGTAACTCACATCGCGGTTGTTGGCCAGCAACGCCTGCACGATTTCGCGCGAGCGTTCAGGGGCAAATCGCCAGTCGGTGGTGAATGAAATCACCAAAAACCGGGCGCGCACTGCTGCCAGAGCGGTTGCCAATTGATTACCCGGAATATGGTGTGCCGGATCGAAATAGTCGAGGGCTTTGGTCATCAGCAAGTAGGTATTGGCATCGAAGGCATCCGCGAATTTATCGCCCTGGTAGCGCAGATAGGATTCGATTTCAAATTCCACATCGTAGCTATAGCTGAAATTGCCGCTGCGCAAAATGCGACCAAATTTGCTGCCCATTACATCATCCGACAGATAGGTGATGTGCCCCAGCATGCGTGCCAAGCGCAGGCCACGGCGCGGCGCAGTGTGGTGTGCATAATAATCACCGCCGTGGAAATCGGGGTCGGTCAGAATCGCCTGGCGCGCCACATCATTAAAGGCGATATTCTGTGCGGTGAGTTTGGGCGCGGCAGCGATCACCAAACAGTGGCGCATGCGGTCGGGATAGCTCATGCTCCATTGCAACACCTGCATGCCGCCCAGCGAGCCGCCCACGATGGCGGCAAATTGCCGGATGCCCAAGCGGTCGGCCAGACGTGCTTGCGCATGCACCCAGTCTTCGACGGTGACCATGGGAAACGCTGATCCCCACGGTTGACCGGTTTGCGGATGAATACTGGCCGGACCGGTTAAGCCGTGACATCCGCCTAAATTAT
>DDOT01000130.1 GCA_002341815.1 Thiobacillus sp. UBA2487
GACGATGGGGACATTGTGACTTAAAGGATAGTAACGTAATATTTAGCGTTACTTATCTCGTTCAACACAAGCTGCGCATTATAGCAGGGGTTTATGGTTTTGAGAAGAGGGTAATGACAAGTCCGGTAAAAAGGCCAAGAAAGGCAATCGGTACGAGATGCAACCATTCGTTGTCGGTTCCGTAGATAATCATTTCGCGGAAGCCGAGTATCAGTCCAACGGCACAGGTTACGACGCTCAACCACGATAGGGCAACTCCGAATTTGTGCATAATAATCTTTCTTTTTGGTAATTTTGCTGGACAGTCGAGGACGTGCAAGCTATTTTACCAAAGGAAGAATGAGCGTCAATTTTGCTGACATGTTGCTTGCGTAATAAAGGGGATAAAATGAGTTGGATGAGTGAATTCAGGGAGTTCGCCGTTAAGGGTAACGTTATTGATTTGGCGGTAGGTGTGGTTATTGGCGGTGGATTTGGCAAAATCGTGGATTCTTTGGTTAAAGACGTGGTCATGCCGGTTGTGGGTTGGCTGGTGGGCAATGTGGATTTTTCATCGCTTTATTTTACGTTGGGGACCCAACATTTTGACTCGTTAAAGCAGGCAGAAGCAGCAGGCGCGCCAGTGGTGCGTTACGGATTGTTTGTTAATACGGTGGTTGATTTTTTTATTATCGCTTTTGTGATTTTTGCGGTGGTGAAGGTCATCAATCGATTAAAACGACAACCCGAACCTGTCCCTGTTGTAGCGGTTACCCCAGAAGATATCTTGCTGTTGCGCGAAATTCGCGATTCGCTCAAGCGTTAAGATTGGCATGTCTTCTGTTACTCGACAGATCTCGCAAGAACCCGTTTACGAACGTGGCATTCGGGTCAACTTGTCTCAGTTTCTGCAACACGGATTGCAGTTGTTTTTTATTGGGTTGGTTATTGGCATGGAACGCAATGTTTTGCCATTGATCAGCCACGAGTTTGGTGTGCCTAAGGGGTCTTTTCTGTTTTTGATGTCGTTTGTGGTGTCATTCGGCGTGGTTAAGGGTATTTTAAATTTTGTTGCGGGGCATTTATCCGAGCGAATCGGGCGTAAAAAGGTGTTGCTGCTGGGTTGGTTGGCGGCTTTGCCGATCCCCTTTCTGATTTATTTTGGTCAAAACTGGTATTGGGTGGTGGTGGCCAATATGTTTTTGGGGGTCAATCAAGGCTTGGCCTGGACTATGGCGGTGACCAGCAATGTGGATTTGTCCAAAGCCAGTCAACGCGGGTTTGCAACCGGTTTTAACGAGTTTGCAGGGTATGTGGCAGTTGGCTTGGGCGGTTTGTTTACCGGTTATGCTGCAGCTATGTTTGGTCCGCGCGCCGCGTTGTTTTGGTTTGCATTGTTAGTGATTCTGGTGGCTGGACTGGCGGGAACGTTTTTTTTACGCGATACCCTGCCATGGGCGCGCGCTGAACATCGGGAGATGCAGTCAGGTGAAATCATTGGGCATATGCCGCGTTATCCGGTTGGTTTGCCGGCGGAGTCGCGCGCACGGGATGTTTTTTTGTTTGTATCGTTTCGTCACGCAACCTTTGGCGCATTCTGTCAGGCTGGGGTTGTCAACAAAGTGGCAGATGCATTGTTGTGGGTGATGTTGCCGATATACCTGAATGAACATGGATTGGATGCGGTCCAAATTGGTTGGATAAGCGCAGTGTATGGTTTGGTATGGGGTATTTTTCAATTGTTTACCGGGGTGCTGTCTGACCATATTGGCCGCCGGAACATGATTGTGGGCGGGCAATGGGTGTTGGCGGCAGGCGTCCTTATGGTGCGTTTTTGCGATAGCATGGCCGGTTGGTTGGCGGTCGCTGTTTTAATGGGAATCGGAATGGCGTTGGTATATGCCAACCTGATTGCTGCCGTGGCAGATATTTCACGTCCGCGCTGGCGTAGCCTGGCGTTGGGTACCTACCGGTTTTGGCGCGATATTGGATATGCGCTGGGAGGAATTGTGCTGGGCTTGGTTGCACAATTAGGTAACCGTTTGGAGCCTGCGTTTTGGTTGACAGCGGGTTTGTTGTTTTTGTCGGGTTTGGTGGTTGCCTTGTTGGCAGACGAAACCCATCCTCGTCTTAATCCGGCCTTGTTATGATAATGACAACTTCTCCTGATTCGACGTTGGTATCGAATCAAACCGGGTCTGTTGCGGATAACGGCGTGGTCGTTTCCGGTTCATTAATGGATGCGTTGCGGCAAAATCCTGTTTTGCCGGCTCTCGGACAATCGGTCATGCAAGTGTTGCGTATTGCGTCTGATGATGACCATGCGGTGCAGGATTTAGCCCGTTTTGTGATGTCAGATGTGGCGTTAACGCAAAAAATTTTGACATTGGCCAATTCTGCGAATTACCGTACCTTATCGCGTTCACCTATTACCTCTGTCTCGCGAGCCATTTACCTGATTGGTTTTGATGCGGTAAAAACCCTGGCGCTGGCCACGCTGATCGTGGATGGTTTGGCGGGCGTTTCCGCAGGTTTGGCGCGTCGTGAATTGTTGGTGTCGGTAACCGCCAGTTTGGCGGCGCAAGAATTGGTACGGCGTAAGCGGCGAACTGATACAGAGTCGTTGCCCGTTGTTGCATTATTTATGAATTTGGGGCGATTGTTGGTGGCCGTGCATGATGCAAAAGCCTACCAACAGATTGACACGCTAGCCCAAAAAATCGGGGAGGCTGAGGCAGTCAGACTGGTGCTGGGTTGCAGTTTGACTGTTATTACCGTATCGGTGCTAAAAAATTGGCAAATTCCCAATGTTATCGTAGCAGCCATGTTGCCCCCAAGCCCTGCCATGCTGCGTGCGCCGCAAAATGAACAAGAATGGTTGCAGGTGGGTGGGCAGTTTTGTGCTGAAATATCCAACCTGATACTGGAGGGAAATCTTGACGATCCTTCAACATCAGCCAGACAATTGTTGCAGCGTTATGGAGATGGTCTGCAGCTGGATCTGGGCACTATCAGCGATATGTTGTCGATGGTGCAGCGCGAGACGCGATTTCTGATGCAAGTCACGTCGGCACCCAAACCATTGGTACCATCGATTGAAGATGATATGGCAGGGTTGACGGATTGTGTGTTGACTGTTGATGTTGAACCGGATGCCCAAGAAACGCAATATTTTCCCAGTGGCAAGCCATATCAGGCACAGGGTTTGCTTCTTGAGGGATTGGAAGAGTTTACGGAGGCTGTGTCGTTGGGTACAAGTAATGCAACTGATTTGATGCGCTTGGCCTTGTCAGTGTTGCAGCGCGCATTGGGTTTGCGGTTTGTTGTGTTGTGCTTGGGTGGCGCCGGGGGCCAATATCAGCCACTTGTTGCCTTGAATGACGTGGGTGGTGCGCGTAAGTCATTGTTTGTTTGGTCGCAGGTAATGGCTGATGATTTGTTTCATTTGGCGTTGTCGCATCAAGTGGATATGGCTATTGCTGACGCTGGTTTGGACAACGTGATCAAGCGCTTGCCGGGGTATTATCGGTCGATGGTCGGTGATGCAAAAAGTTTTTTGTTATTGCCGCTGATTCAGGGTAAGCGTTCTGTGGGTTTGATCTATGGAGATCGCCGTCTGCCGGCACCAGAAGGTGTTACTCGTGAGGAAGTGTTGCTTATCCGGGCAATCAAATCGCAAATGATGGCAGTTTTGGGGACGCAGGCACAACACTGAGTAAATAGGGGCGCAATGATTAACTCCCCCACGACCGTGTGTGAATTAATCAGTGCTTGCTTAGATCACCGGTTTTTAAGCCGGTGGATGGTTCGTGAGGAATGGGATACACCCAACCTGACCGCACATTTAAAATGTCGCCGTTCAGGGCGAGGTTCAACGCTTCTTCCGGCCTGAAGGCCGGTGGTTCAAACCAGCAAGGAAACGGGATGAAATAGATCAGATCATGTTGATTATTTTCGCCAAGCGTTGGCTTGGTCAGATTTTCATAATTGACATTTTGATAACCCGATCTTTTCATGACGTTGCGCGATGACCATGCAGGTTCATGAAGAGATCGGGATGGCGTTATGGCGAAAAAATCGGGGATCATTGCGAAATGGAATTGGTGGTGATGGGCAACAACGCAACCTGTAAATTATGTGCAAACGTATTAGACGTGGAAGGTGCGCCTCCCGTGGTGGTGCACGACATCAATGCCGACGATGTGGTTGTCTATGGCAATGTGGCGGCTTGCCGGCATTTTGGTGTCGATTTGGCAGGCTTGCTGGCTTTGCATCTCAAAGACTTTGATCCCATCATGGATCCGGTGCGGATGGCGAGCTTGCGTGGTTTGGTTCAAACGCATGGATTCTGCCGGTTTGAAACCTTGCACCGGCGTGGACCGGGAAAGTTGGTGCCGGTTGACGTGCTGATGGCAGCGATGACATCGCAAGGCAAAAATTTATTGGTCAGTTATATTTTTGATATCACTGAGCGTAAGGTTGCAGAAGAGCGTTTGCAGCATTACCAGCTTGAAGCGGCTTTGCACGAGCAGGATCGTCGTTATCAGGAGTTGTTTGCCAGTTTTGAGGACAGTATTTTATTTATTGAAGTCGGGCAAGACTGGCGTTACACGTTAGGATCGTTTAATCCTTTGGCACAGCATCTGTTTGGCAGTGCCGGCATTGCCTTGGTTTCGGGGGATACCCTGGATGTTTTGCCGTCGCAAATCGTTGGCGTGGTAAGCACTGCCGAACGATCCTTGTTAGTGGCCGGCATCGCGTTACATCAAGAATTGATGTGTGTATTGAATGGGTTGGCGCGTCATTTCGCAACATCATTGATCCCCATGTTGACGGAAGAGGGCGCGGTGTACCGATTGGCATTGGTATTGCGCGATATCACAACCAGCAAGACACTGGCAGAATCCTTGGCAGCCAGTGAGCGCGCATATCGCGAACTGGTAGAAAATTCGCCGGATACCATCGCGCGATACAATCGCGATTGCCAACGGACATATGTTAATGCCGCATTTGCAAATCGTGTCTCAGGGGGATATGCCGCACTGCTGGGTACTAAACCCACTGATTCACCGGGCGGTGAAAGTGCCGTGTTGTTTGAGCATAAGATCCGTGCGGTCTTTGCCACTGGCGTTAATTTGGAATATGAGTTTATTTGGCCCGACCGGGATGGCAAGGCAAGTTGCAGTTTGGTTCGCTTAGCCGCAGAGCGTGATGCGGGGGGTGAAATCGTCAGCGTGTTGAGCGTGGGGCGCGACATTACCGAGCTGACGACTTATCGGCAACGCATACACCATATGGCTTATTATGACCAACTGACCGATTTGCCAAATCGGGTATTGTTTAGCGAGCGTTTGCAGCATTTGTTGCAAGATGCGGAGCACTATAACCGGATTTTTGCAGTGATGATGATCGATGTCGATCGTTTCAAGTTTATTAACGACACCATGGGACATCCGGCGGGGGATATCATGCTGCGCGAGGTGGCGCTTCGATTGCGCGATGCGGTGCGGCGTGACGATGTGGTTGCCAGATTGGGGGGGGATGAGTTTGCCGTATTGCTGCCGGGGATTGCCAACCATTCTGACCCGGAACAAGTTGCAGCAAAACTGCTGGATGCATTGCGACGGCCTGTGCTGATTGATGGTAAAGAAATTGTAGCATCGCTCAGCATCGGCATCGCCCTGTTTCCGCTGGATAGTCGACAGGCAGATGATTTGTTGAAGTATGCAGATACGGCAATGTACCTGGCCAAGCGGAGTGGTCGAAATAATTTCAAGTTTTATTTGCCTGGTTTGACAGACAATGTGATTGCTGAAATGCAGCAACAGTCCGAATTGCGATAATTTTTTGGGTAGGTCGGGTGTGATG
>DDOT01000129.1:0-311 GCA_002341815.1 Thiobacillus sp. UBA2487
TCACCGGTGGTGTGACTGGAACCGTCGGTATGGATGGTGTAGGCGCTGGCGTTGTCATTACCCTTGGTGTGATCACGGTTTTTTCAGGTGGCAATGGCAATGGCGTCTGATGCGATGGTATTTTCGGGCTGACGCTGGGCGATGCTGGCGATGGTGGCAATATCACCAGTCGCGCATCAATGGAGACAGGCGGCTTGATCAATGGACGTGCGGGCTGTGCACGCAGCAGCCAGTTGGCAAGCAATAGCCACAGCAGGCATGCTGGTAGCAGCATGATCCAGAAAACCTTATTGTCCGTCATGCGACACAGC
>DDOT01000129.1:321-9151 GCA_002341815.1 Thiobacillus sp. UBA2487
ATGGCTTGTACAACTGTTCCGTGCTGCGCATGGCTGTCGGATGACACCACCAGGCTGCGATCTGCTCCCAGATGCTGATGCACCAACGATGTGAGTTGGCCCAAGGCAACCGGTTGCCGGTTGAGCAGCAAATGATTGTCTGCGGTTACAACCAAGGTAAGTGGATTGCTTGCCGTTAAACGTGCGCTACTGCCTTGTGGCAGATCAACTTTTAACGCATCCAGATTTTGCATGGACAGCGAGGCCAGCATGAAGGTGGCCAACAAAAAAAACATCACGTCAATCATTGGAATGATTTCAATGCGTCCTTTGCGTTGGATGCGCGATTTACGCAGCTTCATGCGATTGCCCCTTGCTCAGGCGGATGCGATCAATCAGGCGGGTTCCCAAGCGTTCCATGTCATCCAGGGTTTGCGCTTGCAGACGGGAGAAGTAATTAAAACCGAATAAACTGACCAGCGCAATCAACAAACCGGTGGCGGTGGCAATCAGCGCTTGCGCAACCCCCCCGGTGACGCCGGATGGGTTCACCAATCCATTTGCGCCAATCAAGTTGAAGGCATGCATCATGCCGCCGATGGTTCCCATCAATCCAAGCAGTGGTGCTGCGGTAACCGTGGTTTCCAAAAGCCACAAGCGACGAGATAATGCGTGTTCGATCATTTGTGCTTCGTCCGCCGCACGAGACTCAAGCCACCACACGGGACGACTTGCGTTGTCTACGATGGTCGAAAAAAATCGCCGAAACAAGCTTTGTTCTGGCATTTGCAATAGTGATTGTTGAAATGTCACCATGTCAAATTCATAGCTTTCCAACAAATGTGCAGCTTGTCGGGACAACTTGACTTGCGTCAGATAAACCCAGATTTTTTCCAGCATGATGGCTAATGCCAAAACAGCCAATGCCGATAGGGGGAGCATCATGATGCCCCCTGATTTAAACGCGACCCAGCTTTCCAGCATGATTTTGCTCCTTAAAAGGTGTTGCTTGCGGGGAACAACACCGTATTCGTTTGATGAAGGCTCGGTGCAGGCACCGTTTGATTGCCCGTTAAAACGTTTTGTTGGCAGTGAGCAGCACAGTGCGCCGTTGACCATATTGTGGCGCGCCAACGCCAACACCGGTGCCATCGCGGATTTCGTAAATGCTATCCAGCAAATTGATGACTGCCAAGCGTAAATTGACGGCACCCGCAGCGCCCATTTGAAAATCGCGCGCTACGCTGGTGTTGAATTGAGCGTAACCGGGCAGGTGAGTGGTGTTGGCAAAGCCGTTACGCAAGCCGCTGCCATAAATCATGTCCAATGA
Source organism: Thiobacillus sp. UBA2487 (assembly GCA_002341815.1). Lineage (GTDB taxonomy): Bacteria > Pseudomonadota > Gammaproteobacteria > Burkholderiales > Sulfuriferulaceae > Sulfuriferula. The sequence continues at coordinate 1,631 of DDOT01000129.1, forward strand.
CCAGCGCGCATCTTGCCAACGAGTAGCCAATCCGCCAGATGCAGTCCAGGTTTGGTCGTGATCCAGATGAATCCAATTGTTGGCGATATAATTCAACTCATTCGGTGCAAAATTATATTGTGCGGATACAATGTTTTTCCCCATTGCCACGCTGTTGGCCAGATTGAAATAGCCGTCCAGATTGCCGTTGTGATAATTGGCCGTGAGTTCAAGGCCATAAATTTTGCCGAGCTGGTAGTTGAACGGGGTAAACAGCAAGGCTGAACCAAATTGCCCTTCATCCAGCAGGTTATGCACATATTCGTAGTAACCATCCAGTCCGCCCGACCAGTGTGGATTGAATTGGTGGGTAACACCGGCGTCCCAATAATCTGTGGTTTCTGGTTTGACGTTGTCATTCAACGTACCGCCTGGTTGCGCGTTGGTGGTGTTTTGTACGCTAGACACCTGTTGATTGCTGATCAATTCGCTAGGCGGTGGTGTGAAATAGTGTGCATAACCAGCATGCAGCACGGTGGCTGGGGTGACTTGCCAGCGCAAACCGGCCCGGGGACCAAGTTGATCACCGTTGACCCATCCTTGATAAGCGTCCCAGCGCAAACCGTAATCCAGCGTCAGATTTTGTGTGAGTTTCCACTCATCTTCGCTATACACGCCAAATAATTGGATCGGCTGGCTGCTGTTGGAAACCAGTGATTCAGGCGATGTGCTGGTTTGGATGCCAGCGGCGTTGGCGGGGAAGGTTAACAAATTACTGTTGTTGCTGACTGTTTCTTCACTCATAAAGAATCCATTGCGCCAGGTGTGTGCGGCATTGATAAGCCAATTGATATCCGTCTGAATGCCGTTTTCCATGCTGCTGCGCTGTACCGACGACGCAACGCCGGTATAAATCAGATCACCAGGAATATCCGGTCCGAAATTGACATTGGAATAGCGGCTGAACACGGCCACTTGGTAATCGACGCTTGCGCCAACCGTGCCTTGCAGGGCAATCAAACCATAGCGGGTAAGTTCGCTTTGTTGTTCATTCAAGGTATTGGATGGCATGTCGGCAACACCGGCCAAGGTGAATTGAGGCGTTTGGTTGAATAAATCGGGTATTTGAAAGCGATTGTCACTGGCGCTGGTAATGATTGACAGTCGCATGTGGTCGTTCAATGTCCATGACAACCAGGCAAAGCCTTTGTTTTGTGTGGAGGCATCATGCAAGGCGTTAAAGGTTGGCATGGGATTTTCAATACCCAGGTTATTCTGCAAAGCAGATGCCTCGATGTAATAACTGAAATTACCCGAGTGGCCCATTTTAGACGCACTTAATTCGCTGGTTTGGTGGTCACCCACTGTCATTTCTACATTGCCGCCGGATGCCAGATTGTCGGTTTGGGTTTGGATATTAACCACACCGGCTGTGCGGTAACCGTATTCAGCCGGCAAGGCGCCGGTCAGGAAATTGATATTGTTGACAAATCGCGTATCCAGTGTCTGGCCAAAGCCGGCGATCGATTCGGGTAATAAAATGCCGTTGATACGATATTGCAGATTGGCATGATCACCGCGCACGTGCAGTTGGCCGAACGAATCTTGCACCACACCGGGCGCTTGCAACAATACTTGATTAAATGGCGTATCGGCGCCTTGCGGCAGTTGAGAAAGCGTCTGATTCGACATGTGAAAATCGGTGCTGCCAGCCGCATTTTCCGGCACAGACGAATGTGCCACTGCGGAAACATGGCTATGCACGGTCAATTCCAAGGCTTGTTTGCTCGCCAATACAATTTGTCGGCTGATGCCTTGTGTTGCGGGCAATACCACAATATCCAGCCCTGGTTGGAAACCGGTTTTGTGTGCCAAAATGGCATATTGACCAGCCGTCAATCCGCCGACTTGAAAATGCCCGGAACGGTCGCTTAATGTTTTGCTCACCGTCTTGCCGGCGGCCGTTTCAATCATGATTTCTGCGCTAGCTATCGGTTGACCTAGTGAGTCTTCCAGCGTCCCGTCAATGATTCCTGTCGGAAGTGAAGCCGCCCAACTTGTTTCGCACAACATGAGCGAACACAACACGACCAGTTTCGCAGGTTTTAACATTTTGATCCCTAAAATTCACAACAAAATGCTTGGAACAGACGTTCCAAGCCGTTATATCCATGTTCGACAACAGGATGCTGAGATTAGAAGGGCGGTGCTAACGGTAAAGGGAACAGGAAGTCGGCCGTACGAATAACCGAGCTTATCGGTGATTGAGGGACAACCACGCGCAAAAAAATCAACCAGCTTTGCGGTACGCTTGGCAACGTTGGGGTACTGCCGGTCGCAATTTGTCCGGCCAGCAGACAGGACGGGCAGTCATCCGCATTAACGCCAACCTGGTGGTGGTGCAGGCTGACAGCAAACAGTTGCACCAAGAAAACCAGCGCCAGCAACCATACGCGTAACCGGGAACCTGGCGATGCGACCGGCATGCTGCCGGCTTGCATGAAACGGCAGGTGCCTGACGGCATCAGGCTTCTCCGCTTCCCGTGTCAATATTGACTTGCCGGGAGGGGGACAGGGTGGAAATGGCGTGCTTGAAAATGGCTTGGCTGACGTTATCGTGACCTTTTAGCATCACCATATACTGATCGAATGATTCGATCTTGCCCACCAGTTTAATGCCATTAACCAAAAATACGGATACCAGCACATGCTCTTTGCGCAAGGCATTCAAAAACTGGTCTTGTAAGTTTTTCATGTAATTTTCCTGATCTGCACCCGATAAGACGTTGCTATCCCGCATGCGGCAGTTAGCCATAATCGGGCGATCAAGCACGTTGCATCACAACGTGCCTGATCTTGCCGTTTACTGAATCTTGGCACTGGCGCGCAAGTCAGCAATCATTTTTTGGACTTTTTGCTGTTCCAGTTCGCCGCGCAGGCGATCTTTAATCTGATCGAAGGCAGGGAATTGCAATGCATGAACATCGACCACTTTAATCACATGCCAGCCATCCGCCATGTGCACCGGGGTCTTGGTGTATTCGCCGGCCTTCAGTTGTGACAGGGTGTCAGCAATTTCTTTCGGGATCATGTTTTCAGGATCGGGCAACGCCAATTTGAGCGTGCCACCGTTAGGTGCAGGCGGATCCATGGAATCTTTTTTGACCAATTCTTCAAACTTGGCTTTTTTATCCAGTTTGGCAATGATAGCCTTGGCTTTATCTTCGCTGTCGACATGAATTTGCTCAAAGTCGTATTCTTTACGATTGGAATTCAGCGATTTCAGACGATCGTATTCGGCTTTAAGTTGATCATCGGTCAACGGATTGGCTTTGGCATACGCACGGATGTAGGCATTGGCCAGCATCTGGGTTTTTGCCAGCTCCAACTGGGTTTGGATGGTGGGGTCTTTGTCCATGCCTTTTTTGGCGGCTTGTTGTGCCAAAATTTCGCCGTTGATCAAGTTGTCGCGCAGCGCAGCAGCCATCTTGTCATTAACCGGTTGGCCTTGCGAAGCCGCTTGTTGCTTGAGCAAATCAAGTTCGGCTTCAGGAATGCCGACATTATTGACAACTGCCATCACTTTACCGGCTGGTTGCGCAGTGGTTTGGGCGGCTGCTTTGTTATCGTCGGCATGACATCCGCTCAATACAGTCATTCCTGCCAAACATACGGTGGCGACAGCGATTTTTTTGAATTGCATGAATCTTCCTTTGGTTAGTTAAGTTTATAAATCGGTTTCTTGGCTGCCGCGCGCCACCAGCGATAGCGCGTGAATTGGCCCGTGCATCAATTCACCCAGCATGTCGTGTACCAACCTGTGTCTGGCAAGGGTGCTTAGTCCGTTAAATCGATCAGCCACTATGATGACTTTATAATTGCCACCACCGCTCTTTGCTCCGGCATGACGGGCATGCTTTGCGCTTTCATCGATTATTTCCAGTTTCACTGGTTGTAATAGAGCAAGCCTGGCTTGCATTAGTTCCAACGTGTTCATTATGGCATGGTTTTTATGAAAGGTTTAACCGCGATATTAGCGTAAATGCCATTCACTGCAAATGGATCGTTCTGTGCCCATGATTGGGCGGCATCTAACGAGTCGAAGGCAGCGACAATCAAACTACCCGTAAAGCGGGGGGTAGCGCTGTCATCGCTGACAGGATGAGGGCCGGCCAGCAACAGACGGCCTTCATCGCGCAGAATTTCCAGTCTGGCCAAATGCGCCGGACGATGTGCGCGACGCAACAACAAACTGTCCGGTACGTCTTCTGCCATAATGGCATACCAATTGGGGTGGATTGCACTGGTCGATAATTGGCTGTGTTGCTCAGCATGCTGGCTGAAAGATGCCAGGTTATCAACAGGTACATCAGATATAAACGTATTTTCGTGTTGTGCGTCAGTCATTGCTTTCATCCTCAACATAACGTCCGATCAAGATGCCTTGCAAAACGATAAACACAACCATCAATCCCGTTGTTCCAAACAGCTTGAAATTAACCCACTGGTCGGTGGTAAAGTGATAGGCGATGTAAATATTAAGCACACCGACCAAGCCAAAAAAAGCAGCCCAACTGCGGTTGAGGTTGCGCCAGATTTGGGCTGGCAATGCCATTTGTTTGCCAAGTAACATTTTTAACAGATTTTTACCGAGCAGGCTTTCACTAATGATCAGGGCCAGTGCATACGCCCAATATAACACACTGACTTTCCACTTGATAAACGTGTCATTGTGTGAAATCAGGGTGGCGCCACCAAACACGGTTACCAACGCCAACGTGACCCACATCATGGCATCCACCTTTTGCTTATGCACCAGTCGCCATGAAATTTGCAGCAAACTGGTGGCGATGGCGACACCGGTTGCGACGTATATTCCCGCCAGTTTGTAGGCCACGAAAAATAAAATAACCGGAATTAATTCAAGCAGAAAACTCATGTAAATCCTAAAAAATGTCTTTTTGGCGATGACGCACGCAACGCGATCGCCGGGATGTTAATCGGCGCTTCCGCATGAACCGGCCAGCCACTTTCGATCAACACCGCGATTCTGGCAGAATTTTACCGTTTGCCGCAAGCGGAACGGCATGATTTTTGATATGATGTTTGTACTTTATCTTTTTGACCTGATCCATGTCGTCAGACTTGCAATACGATCTACATTCACACACCTGCGTTTCTGATGGTGTGTTAACCCCAACCCAATTACTTGAACGTGCTGCTGAACGTAAGGTCGATATTTTGGCCTTAACGGATCATGATGACACCCGTGGTATTGTCGAGGCAACGGACGCTGCCACTCGGGTTGGCGTGAGATTGGTGCCCGGCGTTGAAATTTCGGTAACGTGGAACAACACCACGATTCATGTCGTAGGACTCGGCATCGATCCGCAATATGCCGCATTGGCGGCGGGTCTTGCCGGGATTCGGGAAGGTCGGCTTGAGCGTGCAGGGCGTATCGCTGCACAGTTGGCGCGCTTTGGCGTACCTGATGCCTTGGCTGGCGCGCAACGACAAGCCGGCAATCCGGAACTGATCGGTCGCCTGCATTTTGCGCGTGATTTGGTGGCGCGTGGCGTGTGTAAAGATGTACAAAGTGTATTCAAACGCTGGCTGGCCAAAGGCAAACCGGGTTATGTATCGCATCGTTGGGCTGACATGGAAGATGCCGTTGGCTGGATTTGTGCAAGTGGTGGCCAAGCCGTATTGGCGCATCCGGGGCGCTATGAATTGGGTTCAAACAAACTGATACAACTGTTGACAGAATTTCGGGCAGCGGGCGGTAGCGCAATTGAAGTGGTGACCGGCAGTCATACGCCCGATCAGTTTGTGCGGTTTGCACGCTTGGCTAACGAACATGGGTTTTTGGCGTCGCGCGGATCGGATTTCCATAGCCCGGATGAGCATTGGCGGGATTTGGGCCGACTCGCAAAACTGCCGGACAGTTGCACACCAGTCTGGCAAAACTGGACATTAAACTAAATGGCACAGTATTTTACGCTTCATCCGGATAACCCGCAGCCTCGCCTGATACGGCAAACCTGCGAGATTTTGCGCGCGGGTGGTTTGGTGGCCATGCCAACGGATTCAAGTTATGCCATTGTTTGTCATTTGGGCGAGAAACAAGCGCAAGACCGGATTCGCCAACTGCGAGGCGTTGATGACAAACATCATTTTACCTTGTTGTGTCGTGACTTATCGGAATTGGGAACCTATGCCAAGGTGGATAATCAGCAATTTCGGATGCTAAAAGCAGCCACTCCGGGCAGCTATACGTTTATTCTGGAGGCCACGCGAGAGGTGCCGCGCCGTCTGCATCATCCGAAACGCAGCACGATAGGGTTACGTGTGCCAGATCATCCGGTTATATTGGCGGTATTGGAAGCCTTGGGCGAGCCGTTGTTGGGCATGACGCTGATTCTTCCGGGTGAAAAACTGCCATTACATGAACCGGAAGATATTCGGGACAGCCTTGAAAAACAGATTGATTTGGTGGTGGATGCGGGCGCTTGCGGAATTGAACCAACCACGGTCATCGATCTGACTGACGGGAATGTTGTTGTGATGCGTGAGGGACGTGGTTCCCTTGAACCTTTCGGACTGAAATAATGGAACTCAATCTCATACAAAAAATCAGTGTCTGGATTATTCCGGTTATTTTCGCCATCACATTGCATGAGGCAGCACACGGTTACGTGGCGCGTTATTTTGGTGACAAAAGCGCATGGATGCTGGGACGTGTAACCCTGAATCCACTTAAACATATCGACCCTGTGGGCACCATTCTGGTGCCGTTAACGATTTTGTTATTGGCCAAAGTGCTGGGTGGCGGATTCATGCTGTTTGGCTGGGCCAAACCGGTGCCGGTAAATTTTTCGGCCTTACGCAATCCAAAAAAAGACATGTTGTGGGTTGCCCTGGCAGGACCCGGCGCCAACCTGTTCATGGCTATCTGTTGGGCATTGATCATTCATCTGGGCGTGTTGATGGGTGATGCCTACAGCCAACCCTTGGTGCTCATGGGAACCGCCGGCGTATTTATCAATGCGATTTTGATGGCATTAAATCTGTTTCCGTTACCCCCGCTTGATGGGGGGCGCATTATGGTTAGCCTGCTGCCTGATCACATGGCCTGGAAATTTGCCAGTCTTGAACCCTATGGGTTTTATATTCTGATTGCATTAATTGCAACCGGTATTCTTAATACCTTGTTGGCACCCGTCATGTCGTTTGTGCTGATGTTGGCCAGTGCTTTTGCAGGCGTGACAACCAGTGATTTGGTGTATTTGATTTCAGTGATCTCCAATTGAATAGCAAGAATTAATTTATGTACGCAAACAGAGTGTTATCGGGCATGCGCCCGACCGGAAACCTGCATCTTGGCCATTATCACGGGGTGCTCAAGAATTGGATCAAGTTGCAACATGAGTATGAGTGCCTGTTTTTTGTCGCGGACTGGCATGCGCTAACCACCCATTACGATCATCCGACTGCCATTCGGCAGAATGCAATGGACATGGTGATTGACTGGTTGGCGGCTGG
>DDOT01000129.1:9204-17989 GCA_002341815.1 Thiobacillus sp. UBA2487
TTGCTGTCCATGTTTACCCCCTTGGGTTGGCTGGAACGGGTTCCAACCTACAAAGACCAGCAAGAAAAGCTGAATGAAAAAGACTTGTCCACCTATGGTTTTCTGGGCTATCCGCTGCTGCAAAGCGCGGATATTCTGATTTATCGCGCCAACTTGGTGCCGGTCGGTGAAGACCAAGTGCCGCACATTGAATTTACCCGCGAAATCGCTCGGCGCTTTAATTTTTTGTATGGTCGCGAAGTGGATTTCGAGCAAAAGGCCGAGGCAGCGATTCGGAAAATGGGTAGCAAAAAAGCGCGCTTGTATGAAGAATTACGCACGCGTTACCAGGAACAGGGCGAAGACGAAGCCTTGGAAGCCGCGCAAGCCTTGTTGAATGAGCAACAAAATTTGTCTCTGGGTGACCGCGAACGTTTATTCGGTTATCTGGAAGGCAGCAGCAAGATGATTTTGATAGAGCCGCAAGAAATGCTGACCGTGGCATCCAGAATGCCCGGATTAGATGGCCAAAAAATGTCCAAGTCTTACCAGAATACCATTGCGTTGCGTGAAAAACCGGAGGATGTGACCCGTAAACTACGCACCATGCCGACTGATCCGGCGCGTGTACGACGCACCGATGTTGGAGAACCGGCGCGTTGCCCGGTATGGCAGTTGCATCAGGTATATTCCGATGACAGTGTGCGTGAATGGGTGGCTGAGGGTTGTCGGAGTGCGGGTATTGGTTGTCTGGAATGCAAACAACCGGTGATTGACGGCATATTGCGCGAACTGGCCCCCATGCAGGAACGTGCGCAGCACTACACCGAATCGCCTTCCTTGGTGCGAAATTTGATTGAGGATGGCTGTGAAAAAGCACGCGAATTGGCGCATGACACCATGCGAGATGTGCGCGAAGCCATGGGCTTGCAGTACGACTAAGCCGTGGCCAAAGCCAAACTGAATTATTGCTGTACCGAATGCGGTGGCATTGCCCCTAAATGGCAAGGTCAGTGTCCGCATTGCCAAAATTGGAACACGTTGGTTGAGGTCATTGCAGAGTCACCCGCCACCCGCCATAACCCATTGAGTGTGCAAAGCCAGATCATGCCGCTGGCTCAGGTTGAACTGGGTGAGGAAATTCGTGTGCCAACCGGCACTGGCGAGTTGGACCGCGTGCTGGGCGGAGGACTGGTGAGTGGGGCGGTGATTCTCATTGGCGGCGACCCGGGTATCGGTAAATCCACGCTGTTATTGCAAACCTTGGCCGGCCTGACGTCCAGCCAAACCGTGCTTTATGTGAGTGCCGAAGAATCGGCACGCCAGATTGCCTTACGCGCCCAGCGCTTGCAATTGGATGCGGGCGACATGCAATTGCTGGCAGAAATCCGTCTTGGTCACATCCTGCAAGTATTACAGGAACAGCGACCGAGTGTGGTGGTGATTGATTCCATTCAGACGGTATATTGGGATGAGTTGGCATCAGCACCGGGTTCGGTAAGCCAAGTGCGTGAATGTGCCGCGCAATTGACGCGATACGCCAAGCAAAATGGCTGTGCCATGTTTTTGGTTGGGCATGTCACCAAAGAAGGCAGCTTGGCCGGCCCGCGTGTGCTGGAGCACATTGTCGATACCGTTCTGTATTTTGAAGGCGACAGCTCATCCAGTTTTCGTTTGGTGCGGGCATTCAAAAATCGCTTTGGCGCAGTCAATGAGTTGGGCGTATTTGCCATGACCGACCGTGGATTGAAAGGGGTCAGCAATCCATCGGCTATATTTCTGTCAGGACACCGGGCCGATGTGCCGGGATCGTGCGTGATGGTTACCCAAGAAGGCACACGCCCGTTGCTGGTAGAAATTCAAGCCTTGGTTGAAACCGCAGCATCTCCTAACCCGCGCCGTTTGTCAGTAGGCTTGGAGCAAAACCGCCTGGCCATGTTGCTGGCGGTTTTACATCGACACGGTGGTCTGGCCTGTCATGATCAGGATGTGTTCATCAATGCGGTTGGCGGTGTGCGCATCAATGAACCTGCGGCCGACTTGCCCTTGCTTTTGGCGATTGTTTCATCATTTAGAAACAAAGCAATGCAGGCAAAACTGGTTATTTTTGGTGAGGTTGGGCTGACGGGGGAAATTCGTCCGGTGCAACGCGGTCAAGAACGTTTGAAAGAAGCGGCCAAGCTGGGGTTTACACACGCCATCGTACCGCATGCCAATTTGCCACGTCAGGACATCGATGGTTTGCTCGTCACAGGCGTGCATACGCTTAGCGAGGCTATCGATGCGATTCGTAATCGCGACTGACCGTTTTTGATCCGGCTTGCCGTATAGCTAAATTGCATTCCCCTTGCAACCAGTCGGTTGAGTGACCGCTTAGCCCGATCTTCACAGCGGAATATCGGCTGTTAAAAACGCAACAGCCTCTTGCATGACGCGTGTGCGGGACATGGGCGGCAAACTTTGCCAAATACGGCGACCATACGGTTTGTCCACCAGACGCGGATCGCAGATCATCAGCACACCACGATCGTTTTCGTCGCGTATCAGTCGTCCGGCACCTTGTTTCAACGTAATAACAGCATGGGGCAATTGGTAATCCATAAATGGATTGCCACCGCCGGCCTTGATGTGATGAATGCGCGCAGACAGCACTGGGTCATCCGGTGGAGAAAACGGCAGGCGATCGATCACGACCAGTTGCAAGGCGTCGCCTTTGACATCCACGCCTTCCCAGAAACTTTGGCTGCCCAGCAAAATAGGGTGATGTAATTGCCGGAAACGTTCCAATAATTCGCTTTTGGCACATTCACCCTGCATCAACAATGGATAATCCAGTCCGCGCTCGGTCAAGGCATCTTGTAACATCATTTTTGCTTCTTTCATGGCCCTGAGCGAGGTAAACAAGATAAATGCACGCCCTTGACTGGCTACCAGCAACGGCAATGCCGAATCAATGACCGCGCGGGTGTAACTGTTGTCATTGGGCTCCGGCATGCCTTGTGGTACATACAGTAGCGCTTGACGGGCATAATCAAACGGGCTGTCCCAACTGGCGGCCGCAGCGTCTTGCAACCCCAGTTGATCCTGATAGTGACGAAAATCGCCTTTAACCGATAAAGTAGCAGACGTAAAAATCCAACTGCGTGCATGTTCATCGATTTGACTGGTAAATATGTCTGCAACCGACAATGGGGTGGCATTCAGCACCACGGCTTGCGAAAAAACCTCCAACCAGCGAACAAAGTTGCTGTCTTCGTTGGTTTGCCAGCGCACCAGCAAGTCACGCGCCTGCTGCGCGCGTTCGGCGGCTTGTTCCAGTGACGGAGCGCGACTGGCCTGGGTTTGCAATAAGCGTTCAAGTTCGCTGGCCTTATCAATACATTTTGTTAGCGCATCGCGACAGTTATCTAACTGCATGGCGCGTTGATGATTCCAGCGCACGCCATCTTCGCGGAATACCAAGCGAAAGTCACGCGCGGCGATGTCCAATTGGTGGGCGGCTTCCCCTAATGCGGGAAAATCTTTGCAATGTACGGCTGCTTCCAGTCGTACATCACGCGCCAAGGTGATCAGTTGTCCAGTAGAAATGTTTTCGCCAAAAAACATGCCGGCCGTATCGGGTAATTGATGAGCCTCGTCAAAAATAACGGTATTACAGGCTGGCAACAACTCAGCCACCCCTTCATCACGCAACCACAAATCGGCAAAAAACAAGTGATGATTGACCACCACAATATCGGCTTCCATGGCTTGTTTGCGCGCTTCAAACACAAAGCATTGGCGGAAATACTCACACTCACTGCCCAGACAGTTTTCGCGGGTTGATGTCACATGCCCCCAAACGGCAGCATCTTCAGGAATACCGCTTAGTTGAGATTTGTCGCCGGTTTTACTGTGGTCGGCAAATGCCTTGATCTCAACCACATGTCGTGCCGTTTCACGTTGTATAAAACTGCCTTCATTCAGAGCGCGTGCCAAGTGGTAGTGACAAACATAATTGGCGCGGCCCTTTAACAGTGCAATCACTGCCGGCGAAGCCAGCGCAGCGCGCACAGCAGGTAAATCGCGGTGAAACAGTTGGTCTTGCAGATTGCGCGTACCCGTTGAGATCACCACCTTGCCACCGGCGAGTAAGGCGGGTACCAGATAAGCCAAGGTTTTTCCTGTGCCGGTGCCGGCTTCAGCAATCAGTATGCGCTGCTGTTCGATGGCGCTGGCCACCTGTTGCGCCATTTCAATTTGCTGATTGCGCTGGCGATAGCCGCTGAAAGTGGCCGCAAGTACACCATCATCCGCAAAAATATCGGTGAGATCAGTCATGGTCATCGGGGTTAATGTGGCGGAAATGGATGCGAATGATCAGCATGGAAATGCTGATGAATGCACCAAATACAAGCGTAATCCATGAGATCGGCAATCCCGCATGGTCGAGAGCGGCATAAACCCCCAATAACGCAAGAATGGATAAATTTTCATTAAAATTTTGTACGGCAATCGAGTGACCCGCACCCATTAATTGATGTCCTCGGTGTTGCAACAGGGCATTCATCGGTACCACAAAAAATCCGCCCAATATTCCAATCAGCGTCAACAAGATTGCTGCCCATAACGGCGTTTGAACGAATGCCATGGCCATAACCACCAAGCCCATCAAGACGCCAGTTGCAATGACTTTTATTGAATCATGCAAGCGTACGAATTCTCCGGCAATCGTAGCGCCAATGGCAATACCAATTGCCACTAAAGCTGTCAGTTGCGATGCTTTCGCCATGTCATAGTGTAAAACCACCAACGCCCAAGCCAATACAACCAATCGCAACGTGGCGCCTGCGCCCCAAAACAGGGTGGTGACCGTCAGTGATACCTGGCCCAGCGGGTCACGCCACAACTGCATGAAACTTTGAGCGAAATCTTTTAGCAATGCGACAGGGTTGCGACTGGGTGACGGGTGATCGGGTGCTGTAACCGGAATAAACAGGTTTAATAGCGCCGCAACCAAATAAAACGCAATGATAACGACGATGGCAAAGTGGGCAATATCGCCGGCAATCGGCCACGGCAACACCATGGCGAAAGCACCCATGATGTGCCGGTTTAGCAAAATACCGCCTAAGAAAGCCCCCAGTATAATGGCCAACACCGTGGCGCCCTCCATCCAGGCGTTGGCAGCCACCAATTGTTCCGGTTCCAAATATTCGGTCAGGATGCCGTATTTGGCAGGTGAATAACCCGCCGCACCCACACCAACAATAGCGTAAGCATACAGTGGATTCATGCCCAGCAGCATCGCTGCCGATCCAATCAACTTAATGTTGTTGGTAATAAACATGACCCGTCCCTTTGATAATGCATCAGAAAACGCGCCAACAAAAGGCGCTAACAATATGTAGGCCCCAACAAAAAATTCTTGTAATACTGGCGTAAACCAACCGGGTGCATGCAACTCACGCAACAGCTCAATCGCAGCAAACAACAAGGTATTATCACCAAGAGCAGACAGGAATTGCGCCAGCAAGATGATATAAAAGCCTAATTGCATGAAGAAGTGCCGGGTTATGTTTCTGGATTTTGATTTTTTTTCGCCAACTCGCGCAACATGGCTTCTTGTTGAGCGATGCTGGGCGCGCGCGTGCGGCTGTTGTAGGCGGGGTCACGGCCCGGTTGAACATGGCCACCCCGTTCGGTCTCTTTCAGCTTTATCCAATCTGTCAGATTATCGGTTGAAGGATCGGCTTCCGGTGCATTGCCATCGGTATAACGGCCGCGATAATGCTTGGGGGCAGTGGCAGGGCGATTACGCCATTCAGCCATGCGTATCTGTTTATTGAGATACGCAATACGGTCTTCGATCCAACGAATATCATACACAGCAAACCCGGTCATGATGACAATTGTAATAATGCCAATACAAGGGCGGTGCAAAAGCCAGGCACTTAATGCCAACAATAAACCCGATCGATACAGCCATGCGCCCTTGGGGTCATCCAGATAGATGCGGTGCAAGCCGAACGGGAATAACAATAAAAGCTTGTTGGCACGGTTACGTTGTTTGAACTGTTGTGAAAGTTTCAAGCTTAGCGTCTGCAAGCCTTCACCTTCCAGATCCATGTTTTTCCATGCTTCGTTCATGGGTAATACCGCCTGTGGTTTGCATGACGCCGAGATGTCAGTGCGAATAATTTGTGTTAACGTTTGGTATTCTACACTGTGAAGATTCTTTTGTGCCCGCTCTTGGCAGCGCTTATGCGCCAATTTGTTACAACTCATACGCAAGGTGACTATGAAACGCTTCATGTTAGTGCAACATTCTTATTCCGAATTTCTCGGAATGATCGAAAAGCAGCTCGAATCGCGTGCGATCGGCTTTCAATATCAGCGTCCCTTTTTAGGTAACGATTTGACAACCAGCGCATCACAACACGATGCATTATGGCTGCTCGGAGGCGCTTATCCCGCCAACGATGAATTGGCTTGCCCCTGGTTGCCGCAAGAACGCCAGTTGATCGCCAATTTTCGCAAAATGAAGCGACCGATTGTGGGTATCGGTTTTGGCGGATTATTGCTGGCGGAAAGCGCAGGCGGTATCGTTACCGACGAACCGTATTTCAATACCTACTGGACGACTTGCCATATCACCGATGCCGGCAAAGATGACCCGTTGGCGCGCGCGGTAGATGGTAAACGCATGTTGGTGATGATTAATGGCAATGCGAGTTTGCCGGACGACATGCCGGCATTGGTGGTCGATGACAACGGGCATTGGCTGATCGCCCGCCCGGATGACAATAGTTACGCCATGCTCATCCGGCCTGAAATCAAGCCCGGCATGATTGAGGACATGATGATGGAAGACAATCGACCGCTGCCGGATAATATTGGCGAGATTTTGACCCAGGCTCGCGAACACTGGACGCAAAACCAGAAAACAGCGGCTGACATTTCGTTTGCCCTGGTCAGTGCGCTGGATTTGATGACCGAGCGCCATAAAATGCCGGTGTTTAATCTGAATGTTGTGGACAAGACATAAGATATGAAATCTGACGAACGAGACTTGTTGGCATTTTATCGTCAGCTAGACGCCGTGCGCCAAGCGGGATTGCTGGACTATGCGGCTTTTCTGGCAACACAGGAACGAAAGCCGGAAACAGTGGTTGAGATTTCTGCACCTGTGGATATTCCTCGTCCGGCGGAAGAAACCGTGGTACGTGCCATTAAACGCCTGCGCGCGCAATATCCGATGCTGGATCCGGGCAAGTTGTTGCACGACACGTCAAACCAGATGTCACGGCACATGATTCATGGCGTTCCGTCACACGAGGTGATCGATGAGTTGGAAATCATTTTCCGTCGACATTATGAGCAAATGATCAGCGGATAAAAATCATTTGCCGGGCTGTGTGGGCGGGTTGCCAACCCAATAAACGATTAGCCCGCGAACAATCCAGCGTAAGTGATTGGTTGGCTCCTTTTACCCAGCCTGGCTCGCCGCCTGCCCCGGTTAGTGCCCAGATTGCCCGCAATCCCCATGCGGCCATGCGTGGCGAGATGCCGACGGCATGCGGTCGATGAAAACGAATCGCATCGCGCAAGTTGAAGGTATCGGGCGCGGCCAGATTGAAGCTGCCGCTCACCGGTTGTTTAAGCGCCAACCTGATCGCTTGGGCGACGTCGTCCTCGTGGACGCACTGCAGCAAGGGTTGCGGGTCGGGTAAACGGATATACACCGGTGCATGCAACAATTGACGTAACAGCGGTTGCGCATGGTCACCTAAAATAATGTGCGGGCGCAAGCTGACCGCTTGCGGCAATTGCGTACCTATCCAAGACTCAACATCTTGTTTATGCTCGGCATAACAAAACCCTTCGATCGGGGTCAGGGGAGCATCTTCGCCAAGATGCAGTCCATGTCCGTAGACTGATGCACTGGACACATGAATAATGCGCGACAAGTTGCTCGCTGCCCCCAGCCAACGTTTGGACAGCACCAGATTAACATGCCGCATGCGTGCCAATGGCAGGTGACCACGCAGAACCACCCACGCCAGATGCACCAGTGCATCGTGATCTGCCATGAGTTGTGTCGGGTTAAGGCTGGATAAATCCGCACGTATGGCGTGAAACTTGGAATGTTGCCAAATGGCGGGCGCCAGATCGATACCGGTGATGTGTTCTATATCTGCATCATTACCCAGTACCGGCAATAGTGCTCGTGCCAAGTGACTGCTGCTGCCGGTTACCAGCACCCTCATGACGCGAAATGCGGCATGACCTGTTCTGCCATGCATTGCATGGATTCACGCACCAGACCGGTTTCCATGGCGCCCGCACCGACAGCACACAGCAAATGCGTCACGCCGGCTTCATGATAGGTGGCCAGCTTGTCAACGCATTCTTGAGGTGAACCGATAACCACCATCCCGGCCATTTCAAGCAATTTCAGATTGATGCCAAGCTTCATTAATGAACGAAAACGTCCCATGTCGTGAAAATGTTCGTAGCTTGGATAGAGTTTTTCAAGCACAGGAATGGTGGTGGCGAATAACTGACGGTAAAACCATTCGAATGCCGGGCGCGCCAATTGGCGGGCGCGCTTGCCGTCTGGCAAACAAAAAATTCCCAACGTCATGCCGGCTCTGGGCGGTGTGGCAGATTGCCAATGTTGCAGATATTGCTTGATGTCGGATTTCACCATCATCCATGGCTTGAATGGCCCGGCCAGCGCGCCAAGTTGTTCTTGCGCCGCCCAAACAAACGTGTCCGGGCTTACGGCAGCCGTCCACAAAGGTGGGTGTGGCTGCTGCAATAC
>DDOT01000011.1:0-274 GCA_002341815.1 Thiobacillus sp. UBA2487
ATGAAAAGATCGGGTTAATCAACAGCGCTGTCTTTGGTTTGCGGTTTCCCGAGCGTTGTCCGTATGGGCAATCTATTTGCGGATGCGATCACAATTCGTTGGCGGCAGCTGTGATTGCGGAAATGCTTGGATTGGTCTGGCCACTAGAGTATTCGACATAAGCGTAGGTCATGTTTGGTGTGAAGCCGAGTTCTGCGGCCAGCATCGCCATGTCCTTGAGATAAGCCCGCGCCGCCGTGGGAAACGGGTTGTACATCCCAACTACCGCAGATGG
>DDOT01000011.1:349-5735 GCA_002341815.1 Thiobacillus sp. UBA2487
CCTCCTCAAAATCCGGGGCGATTCACCTTGAACAAAAGCGTCATGCGCAGCGAAAGAACAGCCACGTCTGCCGTCATTTTGTGCACAGGTCGGGGCTGAACAACGCAAATTGATTCCCATATGACCACGATGGTTGAAAATCCCGTTAAGGGGGCGGATAATTCCGCATCTCACAGAATAAATTGGTCTGTTATGGACATCAAAAGCTATTTGCTGATTTTGGTCGGTACAGTTCTGGTTAATAATATCGTATTGTCCAAAATTTTGGGCATGTGTCCATTTTTTGGCGTTTCAAAAAAACTGGAAACTGCTGTTGGCATGGGAGCAGCCACCACATTCGTGCTGACGCTGGGTTCGGGCACCAGCTACCTGATCGATCATTACCTGCTTGGCACAGACCTCGCTTACTTACGCACCATTTCATTCATTGTCGTAATCGCGGGCATTGTCAACTTCACCGAAATGTTCGTGCGCTGGTCAAGCCCGGTGTTGTTTCGCGTACTGGGGATCTATTTGCCGCTTATCACTTCCAACTGCGCTGTGTTGGGAATTCCGCTGTTGAATGTTGAAGGTCAACACGATTTTATCCAATCTTTACTGTTTGGTTTCGGCGGATCGGTTGGCTTTTCATTATCGCTGATCCTGTTTGCCGGCTTGCGTGAACGACTGGATGGCGCTGACATGCCGGCTATTTTTCGCGGCACCAGCATTGCCATGATGACGGCGGGTATCATGAGCCTGGCTTTCATGGGCTTTGCCGGCATGGTGAAACCGTGATAGCAGCCGTTTTGGTCATGGCATTACTCGGGGTGCTGTTGGGCAGCATTCTGGGGTATTCCGCCGTGCGGTTTCATGTAGAAGACGACCCGCTGGTTGAAAAAATTGATGCCATTTTGCCCCAAACCCAATGTGGACAATGTGGATTTCCCGGTTGCCGCCCTTATGCAGAAGCGATTGCTGCAGGCAGCGCGGACATCAATCGCTGCCCGCCCGGTGGTGAAAACGGTATTCACAAACTGGCGGAACTGCTGGGTGTCGAGTTCAAGCCATTCGGCGACGATGCCGCCCCCCCCAAGCCGAAGTCTGTGGCACAAATTGACGAAACCACGTGCATTGGCTGCACCCTCTGTTTGCAGGCCTGTCCGGTTGATGCCATCCTTGGTGCCGCCAAACAAATGCACACAGTCATCAAAGCAGAGTGCACCGGATGTGAGTTATGTCTGGCACCTTGTCCCGTCGATTGTATCAGCATGGTTCCCGTGGAAGAAACCATCGGTAACTGGCGCTGGAAATATCCGGTTACGCCCATTAAACCCGTGCATGCTTGAGGCTGACATGAGCAGAACCCTGTACACATTCCACGGCGGTGTACACCCGCCAGAACACAAACAAGAATCGAGTGTACGCCCGATCATTAAAAGCGCGTTACCTCAGCAGTTGTTTGTACCGGTTCGCCAACATATGGGCGAACCCGCTCAGCCTTGCGTAGCCGTTGGCGAACGCGTGCGCAAGGGACAGGTCATTGCCAAACCGGATGGTTATGTATCGGTTGCGGTTCATGCGCCCACCTCTGGCACTGTCACCGCCATTGCAGCGCATCCGGTCCCGCATCCATCCGGCTTGAACGATACCTGTATTCATATCCAGCCGGATGGTCTCGATGAATGGGTTGAGCGACACGCCACCGATTGGCGCGACACACCACCCAGCACATTGCGCAATATCTTGCGCGATATGGGCATTGCCGGCTTGGGTGGCGCGGTTTTCCCAACCTGGATCAAACTCAACCCCGGCCGCGCTGCAAAAGTGCCGTTATTATTGATTAACGGCGGCGAATGTGAACCATGGATTACCTGTGACGACCTGACCATGCGTGAACATGCCGATGGTATTGTGCAAGGTGCCGCCATCATGCGCCACTTGCTGGGTGCCGAACAGGTGGTCATTGCCATTGAAGATAACAAACCAGACGCCATTAGCGCCATGCGCAAGGCAGCCACCCAAGCCGATTACCCATTGGAAATAGTGGGCATTCCAACACTTTACCCAAGTGGAGGTGCCAAACAACTCATCAAGGTAATTACCGGTCGCGAGGTACCAAGTGGCGGGCGCTCGACCGACGTGGGTGTGGCAACTTTCAATGTCGGCACCACCCTTGCCGTTCACCGCGCCATCCACTTGGGTGAGCCGATGATTTCTCGCGTGGTCACGGTTACCGGCAATGTCCACACCCCACAAAATTATGACGTCTTGTTAGGCACCCCCATGCATGATTTGGTGGCATGGGCCGGTGGGCATGTCGATCCGGTCAGCGGCTATATCATGGGAGGGCCCATGATGGGATTTGACCTTCACACCGTGGATGCGCCAGTGGTAAAGGCCACCAACTGTGTGCTTGTCAAGTCTGATGCGCTGTTTCCACCCGCACCAAGCGCACAGGAATGCATTCGCTGTACACGCTGCGCGGATGCTTGTCCGGCAGAACTACAACCGCAAGCGTTATACTGGTTTGCCCGCAGCAAGCACTTCGATAAAGCCCAAGACCACCATTTGTTTGATTGTATCGAATGTGGTTGTTGCAGCTATGTTTGTCCCAGCCATATTCCCCTTGTGCACTACTACCGTTACGCAAAAAGTGAAATATCAGCCGCGCGACAGGCCGAACAAGCCGCCGATCACGCCCGCGAACGACATGAAACACGGTTGGCGCGCATGGAACGAGAAGAACAAGAACGTGCTGCCCGACTTGCACAACGTGCTGCCGCAAAACCGGCCAATGATGGCGGTAACAGCTCCCCTTCCGATGCCGTTCAGGCCGCGATGCAACGGGCTCGGGCACAGCAGCAAACACCCAACGCAGAGTAAATCATGCAGTCATCTCCTTATATCCTGAGTCGCAACAATGTATCGGTTATCATGCTCAAGGTGGCATTGGCACTGGTGCCGGCGATCGCTGTCCATGTTTGGCTGTTTGGACCTGCAATTTTAATCAGTCTCACGCTGGCCAGTGTCAGTGCGCTTGGCCTTGAGGCCGTAGCATTAGCCATGCGCGGACGTTCCGTGGCCGCCGGCCTTGCCGATGGCAGCGCCTTGGTCACTGCATGGTTACTGGCGTTATCCATCCCCAGCATCGCCCCATGGTGGCTGATCTTGGTGGGCGTGTTCTTTGCCATTATCGTTGCCAAACACGTGTATGGCGGCATTGGCAACAACATCTTCAATCCTGCCATGGTCGGTTACGCCGTGTTGATTGTTTCTTTTCCGGTTCCGATGACTCACTGGGCAGCCCCACTGTCACTGGCCGGACAAACCCTCGACATGCGAGATGCCATCGGCTATATATTTGGCCAACACCTGCCCGACACATGGGGAGTGGACGCCATCAGCAGTGCCACCCCTCTCGATACGTTGCGCACCCAACTCAAACTTCACCATAGCGTTGATGTCATTCGACATATGCCTGTCTTCGGCCATTTTGGCGGAACCGGTAGCGAATATGTGGCGCTGGCTTATCTGGCCGGTGGTTTATATCTGTTGGCTGACCGAATCATTACCTGGCATATACCACTGGCCTTGCTGGGCACCTTGACCGTCGTATCGGGATTGTTCTGGCTGGCCGATCCAACTCATTTCGCTCCGCCCGCATTTCATCTGCTGACCGGCGGGAGCCTGTTGGCGGCATTTTTTATCGCCACCGATCCCGTCACCGCGGCCACTACGCCGCGTGGCAAACTGATTTATGCAGCCGGCATTGCCTTGCTGATTTACTTTATTCGGGTATTTGGCGCCTATCCCGATGGTGTGGCATTCGGGGTGTTATTGATGAACATTGCAGTTCCACTGATTGACGGTTGGACGCAACCCAAACCGTATGGCCACAAGGAGTCGGCCACATGAAGGCTGTCATCCGCTCGGCTGCCCGGTCAGCGGGATTATTGCTGGCCTATACCATGGCTGGCGGTGCCCTGCTGGCCGCTGTTTATTCACTTACCCATACCATCATTCAAAAGAACGAAGATGACGCGCGGCGCAAGCTGGTGGCTGAAACCTTGATTCCGGGCAGTTACAACAACGACTTGCTCAGCGGCCAATTCAAACTGCCCGCCAATCCATTGCTGGGCAATACAACAACCGGCAGTCTGGGGTGGCAAGCCCGTTGGCAAAATCATCCGGTTGCCGTGGTATTGGAAGCCACAGCACCTGATGGCTATGGCGGTGCCATCAATCTGCTGATCGGCGTCAGCGCGCAAGGGAACATTACCGGCGTGCGCGTGGTCGAACACCACGAGACACCGGGTTTAGGCGATTACATTGATCTAAGCAAAAGCCAATGGATACACATTTTCGACGGAAAATCCTTAGGCAACACGCCCGACACCGACTGGCAAGTCAAAAAGGACGGCGGGCAATTTGATTACGTGACCGGCGCGACGATTACCCCGCGAGCCATGGTCAAGGCCGTGCATCATGCGCTACAATTTGTCGTCGAACATCAGGCCAACCTGTTTTCTGCCCATCCGGGAGGACTATCATGAACCAATATCGTGAAATCATCATTAACGGGATTTGGAAACAAAACCCCAGCATGGTGCAAATTCTCGGCATGTGCCCGGTATTGGCAATCAGCACCAACATCACCAATGCGCTGGGGTTGGGAATCGCCACCGCCTTGGTTATGGCCTTCAGCAATGCCGGCGTCTCCCTGGTGCGTAACCATGTCACGCCGGATACGCGCATTCCCGTATTTATTCTGATCATTGCCGCCCTGGTCACCATTATCGATATGGTCATGAACGCCTTTATTCATCCACTGTATTTGGTATTGGGCATTTTCATTCCCCTGATTGTCACCAATTGCATCGTGCTGGCGCGTACCGAAGCGTTTGCTTCAAAAAACCCGGTTCTCCCATCCTTGGTGGACGGTTTAATGATGGGGATTGGTGTGACGCTTGTGCTGGTGGTACTGGGTGCCATTCGCGAACTGATCGGCAAAGGCACCTTGTTGTCCGGCATTGACCTTGCATTGGGCCCCATTGCCAAACATTGGGTAATTCACGTTATCCCCAATTATCCCGGATTCTTGCTTTCCATTTTGCCACCTGGCGCATTCTTTGGCCTTGGACTGATCATTGCGACCCGTAACTGGATTGATCAGCGCAACAAACAAAAAACCAGCCAGCAAATGGTCAATGTAAATTTGGATGCCAGCGCCCCAGCATAACGTCCGGGGTTTTAACCCAACCAAAAATCAGATAGAATGCGGCTCGGCTCATGTGAGCCATTGGACCAAGCGCGAACAGCTTTTTTCTGGTTTGTGTCCATCCATTATTGTTTGACTGAGAGCCCAATTGACGCCCGCCCTGCTTATTATTCTTGACGGATTCGG